>JAJUGH010000001.1 GCA_029268265.1 Alcaligenaceae bacterium
GGACGCTGTGTACGTCACCATCCACCGCGGGGTGACTGCGGATTCGGTCAAACAGATCGCCGACATCCTGCTGCAGGCGCGTATTCCCAGTTTTTCGATGTCCGGCTCGCGCGAAGTCGAGAAAGGCCTACTAATGAGCATCGCTCAGGCCGACTTATCGCATGTCGGGCTGTTCCATGCAGAAACCATCGCTCGTACGCTCAATGGCGGATTGCCACGCGAACTTAGTCAGCTCTGGGTGGCCCCACCAAAAATCGCCCTGAACCTCTCGACGTCTCGACGCATCGGCTTTGACCCGCCCGTGGACATTCTGCTGGCTGCAGACGAAGTCTACGAATAAGCCGGCAGCGCCAACGCTAGCGCCCGATGTCGCTGGGCGATAAGCGCCAGTCGCGCCGCGTCATCGGCCGGGGCCAGCCGCCAGCTCTCGAGCATGCGGTCGGCCGCTGTACGCCGCGTATCGAGCACATACCCAGCGTAGTCCAGCATGGGACGTTCATCCGGTCGTAGCCCACGGCGGGCGATATTCAGCACTTCGCGACACAGATCAGCCACTTCAGGATCGTCCAGCGCGAAACGCACGGCGCGCTCACGCAGACGCCGTAGCTGCACCCACCCCCAGCGCGCCATCAAGGCCTCGGCCTCGTCCAGGCGCTGCAACAAGCCCCACTGCAACGCAACCGGGCTCATGACCATGCTCGCAGCAACCTGCTCGCCGGCCTCTTCCAGCAGCACCTCATCAGGGAACCCCGCGCCCGGCCCGCGGCCCTCGATATAGATTTCGATACCGTGTGCGTCGAAGAGCGCTTCCAGACCTTCCGGGCGGCGCCACGCTGCCATCAATTCGTTGAGCGACGGCAGGGTGGCCAGTCGGTAGCGCAGGCGAGCGTCCATGAAATTTGCAATCTGGGAATGCTCGAAATGGACACTGTCCGGTTCCAACCAGACGGCTTCTCCCGTGTCAGTGCGCCGGCCGCTCCAGCCCCGGGATGTCAGAAACGCCCAAAGACTCGGGTCGCCATCCAGCAACACCGTGGGGGCCGATTTGTAATCATGCCGCCGTACCATGGGCAGGCTGCGGCTGACCGTGCCCGGACGGAACATCCAACGGAAATAATCGCCCAGGTCAGTAAAGGGCCGCGGCGGGCAGCGCGCAAGCATGACGTCACCGGGGAAGCGCGCCTGACCCAGCACCCTGGGCCAATGTGTCAAACGGGTTTCCTTCAAGCCCGTCTCACGGCCCGATTCCAGGGGGCTGTTAGTGAACAATGCCACATGTGCCGCAGCGAGCCCGATCATTACATTGACCGCTCGGACGGCATCCCCCGTGCGCACCTGAACATTGGCGCCGTTCTGTGCCTTGGCGTCTATACCCACCCAATGCCGCCAACCGCGGTAGCCCACCAGCTCACGATAAATGGGGCGCGGCACACACACCTCACGATACCAATCCATATCACGGCGGCAGGAAGGATGTTGCGAGGCATTGAGAATGGTGGCGTCGTCCGCATGCAGCGCATCCAGGACATGTTCGAAGCCCCGGTGCACAATGCCTGCCAGCGCGTGCAGGCCGCCCTCGCTCGCACGTACGGGGCGGGTGGCGGTTTCCAGCAGATTGAAACCGTTATCGAGGCCATATTCGCCGTCGGCGCATTGCAAGGCGACACAACGGCCGCCCAGCTCAGTGGCGACGGGCGGATCTTCGGGCCGGGCGGCTCGAAGGCGCTCGGTCAGCGCATCGAAGTAATGACGTATCGGAAGGCTGCGCCCTGTCGTGGCATGCACCACGACCATTTCCAGTTCCAGCCCGGCGGCCGGGTCAAAGGAAGAGGGAGTAGGCGGGATTCTCCGATTCATTCCAGTAAGGATAGCCGAGCCCGTCCAGAAACGCCTTGAAGGCCTTTTTATCGGAGGGTGGCACCTGTATGCCGACCAGGATGCGGCCGTAATCGTCACCCTGGTTACGATAATGGAAAAGACTGATATTCCATTCCGGGCTCATCGCGCCCAGGAAGGTCATCAACGCACCGGGGCGCTCTGGAAACTCGAACCGAAACAGCATTTCGTGTTCGGCGAGCGCCGACTTGCCGCCCACCATATAGCGCAGGTGGGTCTTGGCCATTTCGTTGCCGCTCAGGTCCAGGGTCTCGAACCCCCTGCGGCGGAAGCCGGTTTCGAGCTTGGCGATTTCGGCTTCGGAACGGATTTGCAGCCCGACAAAGACATGCGCTTTCTCGGAGTCGGAAATCCGGTAATTAAACTCGGTGACGTTACGCCGCCCCACCGCTTCACACAACCGGCGGAAGCTGCCGCGCTGTTCAGGGATAGTGAGTGCGAAGACGGCCTCGCGCGCTTCACCGACATCCGCCCGCTCCGCCACCAGCCGCAGGCGGTCGAAATTCATGTTGGCGCCGCTGGTGATGGCCACCAGCGTCTTGCCCTTGAGCTTGTGCTGGCTGGCATAGCGCTTGGCTCCGGCCAACGACAATGCGCCGGACGGTTCCAGTACGCTGCGGGTGTCTTGGAACACGTCTTTAATGGCCGCACAGATGGCGTCGGTGTCCACCAGCACGAAATCATCGACGAACTTGCGGGTAAGGCTGAAGGTCTCAGCGCCGACAAATTTCACGGCGGTGCCGTCGGCAAACAGGCCGACGTCGTTCAGCCGCAACCGCCGCCCGGCCTTGACGCTACGTGCCATTGCGCAGGAGTCCACGCTCTGCACACCAATCACCTTGATATCCGGGCGCAGCTGCTTCACATACGCCGCCACCCCCGCTATCAGGCCGCCGCCACCGACCGGCACGAAGATGGCCTCAATGGGGTCGGGGTGCTGACGCAGAATTTCCATGGCGATGGTGCCCTGACCCGCAATGACATCCGGATCGTCAAAGGGATGCACAAAGGTGAGCTTTTCCTTCTTCTGCAGTTCCATGGCGTGGTCGAAGGCATCGGTGTAGCTGTCGCCGGCCAGCACGACTTCGCCGCCAAGCTCGTGCACCGCGTCGATCTTCACCTGTGGAGAGGTTTCGGGCATGACAATAACCGCCCGGCACCCCATACGCGTGGCACTGAGTGCCACCCCCTGCGCATGGTTGCCCGCCGACGCCGCGATAACCCCGCGCTTGCGTTCCGCAGGCGACAGATTGGCCATCTTGTTGTAGGCGCCCCGCAGCTTGAAGCTGAACACGGGCTGTGTGTCCTCACGCTTCAACAATACCCTGTTGCCGATTCGCGCCGATACCAGGGGTGCAAAATCGAGATCGGATTCAATAGCAACGTCGTACACCCTGGCGGTCAGGATACGTTTCAGGTAATCGGTAGACATGGGGAAAGAGGCGTGCGCGTAAACGGCAGATACAAGCGGAAAAGAATACCATAGTGGCGGGGCACATCGCGAGCCGAGGAGCGACGATTGCCCACCACAGCGGGGCCATTGGCCTTACACTAGCGTGCCCGCGCGCAGCGCTTCGCTTGTATCGCCCCCATGGAAGCCTGGCTGTATTCTACGATTCACTGGCTGTTGGACACTCTGGCCCTGCCCAGCATCGGGCTGAGCGCCATTTTTACCGTGGCCCTGGTGTCGGCCACTTTGCTGCCCCTGGGCTCAGAGCCGGCGGTTTTCGGCTATCTGCAGATTGCCGAAAACATGTTCTGGCCTGCCATATTGGTGGCTACCGCGGGCAACACCGTGGGGGGCACCATCAGCTACGGCATGGGCTATGGCGCGGAAAAAGCCGTGGAGCGTTACCGCGAGAAACGTCCGTACCGCCCCCGCAGCCCTACGACCGGGCGCTGGCATGATTACGTCAGCTGGTGGCTGCACCGGCTCGGCCCGCCCGCTTTACTGTTTTCCTGGCTGCCTGTGGTGGGAGACCCGTTGTGTACCGTTGCGGGTTGGCTGAAGATGCCGCTGCTGCCCAGCATCTTCTACATGGCGATCGGCAAATTCCTACGCTATCTCACCATGACGAGCGCATTGCTGTGGTTTTTCCCCGGGAAAATCTGATGCCCGGCCCCCATTCGTTTAAACTGAAGCATCTATTCATCTTTTGCTGCATCACTACCCTGCTTTAAGGGTGACTGCTTCCGCTCATGAACGCCCCCCTTGCCAGTCAAATGCTTGCCGCACAGGCTCCCCAGCATGTTTCACCACGCCTGCGTGAGATTCCCTATAACTACACGTCGTATTCCGACCGCGAGATCGTCCTTCGCTTGTTAGGCGAAGAGCCCTGGCGGCTGCTGTCAGAATTGCGCACCGAACGGGTGACGGGTCGCTCTGCGAGAATGCTGTTCGAGGTCTTGGGCGATATCTGGGTGGTACGCCGCAACCCCTATCTGCAAGACGACTTGCTGCACAATCCCAAGCGTCGCAAGCAGCTCATCGAGGCCCTGGAGCACCGGCTGACCGAGATCGATCTGCGGCGCGACCACCGCTACCCCGAGCGCGACGCCAAAGTGGCGGGCCTGCTCGCCGCCGCCCGCATTGCCGTGCGCGACTTCGACAACGATTTCTCCCTGGCGCAAGAGCTGCGCAAGCAGGTGGTACGTACGCTGTCCCGCGTGACGGCCAAGGACAACATCAAGTTCGACGGCCTCTCACGCGTCTCGCATGTCACCGACGCGACAGACTGGCGTGTTGAGTACCCCTTCGTGGTCCTGACCCCAGACTCCGAAGAAGAAATCGCTGCACTGGTGCGCGCCTGTATCGAACTTGAGCTCACCATCATTCCCCGTGGCGGCGGTACCGGCTATACCGGCGGTGCCATTCCCCTCACCTGGCGCTCTGCGGTCATCAACACCGAGAAACTCGACCGCCTGGGTGCCGTCGAGCAGATCAACCTGCCTGAACTGGCCGACCCGGTTCCCACGATCCACACGGGCGCCGGCGTAGTGACCCGCCGTGTAGCGGAAGCCGCAGAGGCTGCCGGCTACGTATTTGCCGTCGACCCCACTTCTGCCGATGCCTCCTGTGTGGGCGGCAATATCGCCATGAACGCCGGGGGCAAGAAAGCCGTTCTATGGGGTACCGCGCTCGATAACCTGGTTTCCTGGCGCATGGTGGACCCCGACGGCAACTGGCTGGATGTCACCCGTGTCGGGCACAATCTCGGCAAGATTCACGAAGCCGAAGAAGCCCGCTTCGAGCTGGTGTGGTCTGACGGCAAGAGCGCGCCGGGTGCTGTGGTGTTGCGCAAGGAAACCCTGGTGATCGAAGGCCGGCGCTTCCGCAAGGTGGGGCTCGGCAAAGACGTCACCGACAAATTCCTCTCCGGTCTGCCGGGTGTCCAGAAAGAAGGCTGTGACGGCCTTATTACATCGGCCCGCTGGATCGTGCACCGCATGCCGGCCCATACGCGCACGGTCTGTATGGAGTTCTTCGGCCAGGCACGCGATGCCGTGCCGTCCATTGTGGAAGTCAAGCGCTACCTGGACGGCCCGGGCCGCGAACGCGGTGCACTGCTGGCCGGCCTGGAACACTTAGACGAACGCTATCTGCGTGCGGTGGGCTATGCCACCAAGAGCAAGCGCGGCGTGCTGCCCAAGATGGTGCTGATCGGCGATATCGTCGGCGATGACGAAAACGCCGTCGCAGTGGCCGCCAGCGAAGTCGTGCGCATCGCCAACACGCGCCACGGCGAAGGCTTCGTTGCCGTCAGCCCCGAAGACCGCCGCAAATTCTGGCTGGACCGCGCACGTACCGCCGCCATCGCCCGCCACACCAACGCCTTCAAAATCAACGAAGACGTGGTTATTCCGCTTGAGCGCATGGGCGAATACACCGATGCCATCGAACGTATCAACATCGAGCTGTCCACCCGCAACAAGCTGCGCCTGCTGGACGAAATCGAAGACTACCTGAAGGGCGACCTGCCGGTCGGCAAGATCGAGGACATCGACGATGCCGAGCACACACGCGAAACCGTGCTGGCCCGCCGTACCGAAGACGCCGTGGCCGCACTGCGGGGCGTACGCGAACGCTGGAGCTGGTTGCTGAACAACCTTGATGCACCGCTGTCGCAAAGCTTGGAAAAGCTCGAGGCCCTCGGCGTGGAAGGTCTGGGCGACACGCTTAGGCAAAGGCTGGTCGAACAACCGGACGCCCGCATCTTCGACATCGTCCAAGACCACACCATCCGTATCTCCTGGAAAACCGAGGTGCGCGCATTAATGGAGCGCCTGTTCGCCGGCGCCGATTGTGCAGCCGTCCTGGCGGGTATTCAGGCCGTGCACGACCGCGTTCTCAAGAGCCGCGTCTTCGTCGCGCTGCACATGCACGCCGGCGACGGCAACGTGCATACCAACATTCCGGTTAACTCCGACGATTACGGCATGCTGCAGGAAGCCAATGAAACCGTCGAGCGCATCATGAAGATCGCTCGCGGGCTCGACGGCGTGATTTCCGGCGAACATGGTATCGGCCTCACCAAATACGAGTTTCTCACCGACGAAGAACTGCAGCCCTTCCACGACTACAAACAGCGCATCGACCCCAAGGGCCGCTTCAATGCCGGTAAGCTGATGCCGGGCGCCGACCTGCGCAACGCCTGGACACCCAGTTTCAACCTGCTGGGCTATGAATCGCTCATCATGCAGCGCAGCGAAATCGGCGACATCTCCAACGCCATCAAAGACTGCCTGCGTTGCGGCAAGTGCAAACCGGTATGCGCCACCCACGTACCGCGCGCGAATCTGCTTTACTCGCCCCGCAATAAGATTCTTGCGACCTCGTTGCTGGTCGAGGCATTCCTGTACGAAGAGCAGACCCGCCGCGGCGTCAGCATCAAGCACTGGGCCGAATTCGAAGACGTAGCCGACCACTGCACCATCTGTCACAAGTGCTACAACCCCTGTCCCGTAGACATCGACTTCGGCGACGTCTCTATGGCCATGCGCACCCTGCTGCGCAAGATGGGCAAGAAGTCTTTCAATCCGGGCACAACGGCGGCCATGTTCTTCCTGAACGCCAAGGACCCGCGCGTTATCAAGGCAACCCGCAAGGGCATGATCGACTTGGGCTACAAGGCCCAGCGTATGGCGCACGACCTGCTCGCCCCCACGGCCCGCAAGCAGCTGGCCACCCCGCCGGCCACCGTGGGCAAGGCACCGATACGCGAACAGGTCATCCACTTCGTGAACAAGCGTATGCCCGGCGGCCTGCCCACACAGACCGCTCGCAAGCTGCTGGACATTGAAGACCCGCGCTACATCCCCATCATCCGCGACCCGCGCAGCACAACGGCGGAAACGGAATCGGTGTTCTATTTCCCGGGCTGCGGCTCCGAGCGTCTGTTCTCGCAGGTGGGCCTGGCCACCCAGGCCATGCTTTGGCATGCCGGCGTACAGACCGTGCTGCCCCCCGGCTACCTTTGCTGCGGGTACCCACAGCGCGGCAACGGCATGCACGATAAGGCGGAAAAGATCATCACCGATAACCGGGTGCTCTTTCACCGGCTGTCCACCACGCTGAACTATCTGGACATCAAAACCGTGGTGGTGAGCTGCGGCACTTGTTACGACCAGCTGGCCGGTTATGAATTCGAACGCATCTTCCCAGGCTGCCGACTGATCGACATTCACGAGTACCTGCTTGAAAAGGGCATCGACATCCATGGCGTGGAAGGCGTGCGCTACGTCTACCACGACCCCTGCCACACGCCCATGAAGCTGCAGGACCCCATGAAAACGGTGAAGGCGCTGGTGGGCGACACCACCATCAAGACCGATCGCTGCTGCGGCGAGTCCGGCACCCTTGCGGTCAGCCGGCCTGACATCTCCACGCAGGTGCGCTTCCGCAAGCAGGAAGAGCTGGCCAAAAACAGCCGGCAGATCCGCTCAGACGGTTACACCGGCGAAGTCAAAATGCTGACTTCCTGCCCCTCCTGCCTGCAGGGCATGTCCCGCTACAAGGAAGACACCGGCATGGAAGCCGACTACATCGTCGTAGAAATGGCCCGCCATATCCTGGGCGAGGACTGGCTGCAGGAGTACGTACGCAGCGCCAACAACGGCGGTATCGAACGCGTGCTGCTGTAAAGATGGGGCAGCAAACCCTCCGCTACACGGACCCCTTATGGGTCCGAGTTGCGGAAGGAGCAGACGGTGTATACATCCAGCCCGGTGGCACGCAGGGCATCGCCCCCGCCTAAGTCCGGCAACTCGATGATCGCTGCAGCTTCGTGCACGTTGGCACCCAGGCGTTGCAACAGCTTGGACGCGGCGATCATTGTGCCGCCCGTTGCGACAAGGTCGTCGATAAGCAGTACACGCTGACCCGGGCGTACCGAATCCGTATGCATCTCGACTGCGGCATTACCGTATTCCAACGTGTAATCTTCCGCCACGGTGCGGTAGGGCAACTTGCCCTTCTTGCGCACCGGCACGAAGCCCAGATTGAGTTCATACGCCAACACGGAACCCAGGATGAAACCCCGCGCATCCACGCCTGCCACCAGGTCCAGGCGTTGCCGCATATAGCGGTATACAAACATGTCGATCAGGACACGAAAGGTGCGTGGATCTTGCAAGACGGGGGTGATATCGCGAAAGGTGACGCCCGGCTTGGGCCAGTCCGCGACGCTGCGAATGGCGTTACGGACATACACGGCTGGATCGATGTTCATTGGGGATGGCGCTTGCAGGCGCAATGAGAAAGACAACCGTGGCAGTTTACACAATGCCGATTAAAATTCAGCCATGAGTCAACATACCAACGTCGGGCCCGGCCAACACCTTGCCTCCGCCCACCGCACGTTCACAATAGAAATCCAGGCGCTGCAGGCGCTGCGCGACCGCCTCGACGAGCATTTCGAACAGGCGGTGGACATGCTGCTCAGCTGCCAGGGGCGCGTCGTGGTGACCGGCATCGGCAAGTCGGGCCACATAGCCCGCAAAATGGCGGCCACACTGGCCTCTACCGGCACGCCGGCGTTCTTCATGCACGGCGCCGAAGCCATACACGGCGACTTGGGCATGCTCACAGGCCAGGACATCATCATCGCCATCTCGTATTCCGGCGCGGCGTCAGAGCTCATGACCGTACTCACCGTGGCCAAGCGCATGGGCGCGCGCATCATTACGATTACCGGTAATTCCAAGTCCGAACTGGCACGCAATGCTGATGTGCATCTGGATGGCGGGGTGGAACACGAAGCCTGCCCTCTCAATCTGGCGCCCACCGCCAGTACCACCGCAGCGTTGGTGCTGGGTGATGCCTTGGCAGTGGCCTGCCTCGAAGCGCGCCATTTCAGCGTTGAGGACTTCGCCCGTTCGCACCCCGGCGGCGCACTGGGGCGCAAGCTGCTGACCTATGTGCGCGACGTCATGCGCCAGGGTGATGCGTTGCCTCTGGTCCACGAAAACACCCCGATGCATGAAGCACTTAAGGAAATGTCCGCCAAAGGCATGGGCATGACCATCGTCGTTGATGAAGAACATCGCCCGATCGGCATCTTCACCGACGGCGACCTGCGCCGGCTGATCCAAAAGCGCGGCGATGTCCGTGAGCTCAACGTGGGAGACGGCATGACGCGCAACCCACGCTGCGTCACTTCCAACACGCTGGCTGTCGAGGCAGCGGCACGAATGGACGCGGGCCGGCTCAATCAGATGCTGGTTGTCGACGAAGCCGGGCTACTATTGGGAGCCCTGCACATGCACGACCTCATGGCTGCGAAAGTGATCTAGCGGCCCACACGCTGTTAATCTTGGCCTATGAACCCAAATACCATTGCCCATCCCGCCGAAGCGCTTATCCTGTCCAAGGTGTCTGCCGCCGTCATAGAACGCGTCCGCCAGATACGGCTGATGGCGTTTGACGTCGATGGCGTCCTGACCGACGGGCATTTGTGGTACAGCCCGCAGGGTGAGCAGCTCAAATGCTTTCATGTACTCGACGGCCACGGGCTGAAGCTGCTCATGGAAAGCGGCATCATTGTGGCGCTTGTCACCGGTCGCGACGGTGCGGTCATCAGCCGCCGGGCCGCGGAACTGGGTATCGGTCTGGTGCAGCATAATGTGCGTGACAAGGCCCAGGCGCTGCAGACGCTTGCACAGGAACACGGCTGCAATCTGAGCGAAGTCGGTTACATGGGCGACGACATCATCGATGTCCCCGCCATGCAGCGAGCCGGTTTCGCCGCCAGCGTGCCCAACGCGCCCACCTACGTCGCTCAGGCGGCTCACTGGGTGTCTCCTTCGGTAGGGGGCGCCGGTGCGGTGCGCGACTGTTGCGATCTGATCCTGGCCGCCCAGGGCAAACTTGGGGCCTACTTCTCACCCAATGCGCTGCGCACCGGCGGAACGATCCAATGAAGGGCCGCAAAGCTATCACATACGTGATTCGCTAAGCCGCCCGCCTAGCCCATGAAAGACCGCCTGCCCTCCGTTGTTGCCATCGTGCTGCTGACCGGCCTGGTTATCGGCACGTGGTGGGCGGCGGATTATGCCCAAAAAGCGGTGCCCATCGACCCGCCCCGGCGCATCACCCACGAGCCCGATCACTGGGCCGCCGACTTTGTTCTGATTCGCAGTGATGAACAAGGCATGGCCATTAATCGGCTGGAGGGCACCTATCTGGAACACTTCCCGGACGACGACTCGTACGAAATCCAGCAGGCGCGGGCCATCGGGCAGCAGCCCGGCTCGCCGCTCACGATCGCCTCGTCAGATGTCGCGGTCATGGACCAAGACGGCAGCCGTGTCGTCATGAGCGGCAACGCCCATGTCCACCGAAAAGAAGATGCCGAAAATCGGGCGTTGGACGTCAAGAGTGATGAGCTGACCATTCTGCCCGATGACGATGTCGTCTTCACCGACCATCCGGCTCTCGTTGTACATGGCAACTCGACCATGAACGGCACCGGCATGCGGTACGATAACAAGACGCGGCAGCTGCAGGTCTATTCGGCCACCGATGTCAAGATCTCCGGGCAGGACACCCAGGAACGCCGTCAGAGCGCCCCTGAAAGGACAAAAGAACAACCATGATCACGTCACCACGCCTTTTACTTGCTTCATTACTGGCTACCTGCCTGAGCTGCCTGGCTCCCGCCGCCGCGCAGCAGGCCGGCACCCAGGAAGAACCCGACACCCTCATCGTCTCGGATTCGCTCATCTACGATGACAATGCCAAAGAAAGCGTCTTTACCGGCAACGTCATTCTGACTCGTGGCAACATGACCCTGCATTCCGACCGCCTCACCATGCGCGAAGACGCCGAGGGCTATCAGCATGGCACGGCCACAGTCGAAGGCGGCAAGCTGGTTTTCCTGCGCCAGGAAAACCCTGAAAAGTTCGAGGTGCTGGAAGCGCGCGGGCAGCGCGCCGAATACAACGGCAAGACCGAAGAAATCGAGATGATCGGCAAGGCCATCATCACCCGTTTCATTTGTGGCAAGCCGTTCGACAATATTCAGGGCGAACGCGTCATCTACCGGCAAAAAACCGAGACCTACCAAGCGTTCGGGGGGCCGAACTCCGCTGCACCGGGTGGGCGGGTCCGCTCGCTGGCTACGCCACGTGCACGCGCCGACGCTGCCATCGAGGCCTGCCGCAAACAACAAGGCGCCGGCAACTAAGGAAGCGTTTTGCGTAGCAAGAACCCTTTTTCTCGTACTCCGACTGCGAGCTCCTCCCGCCGTGCCGCCAGTGACACGCCGGGCAGTCTGCGGGCGACAGGCCTGCGCAAGATCTACGGGAAGCGCACCGTCGTTGAAGATGTCTCGCTGTCGGTGGACAGCGGCGAAGTCGTCGGCCTCCTGGGCCCGAACGGGGCGGGCAAGACCACCAGCTTCTACATGATTGTGGGCATCGTGCCGGTGGACTCGGGACGCATCGAGATCGACAACATCCCGATCACGAACATGCCCATGCACCGGCGCGCGCGCCTGGGTCTGTCGTATCTGCCCCAGGACGCCTCGGTATTCCGGCGCCTGACAGTGGAAGAAAACATCCGTGCCGTGCTCGAGCTGCAGCTAGACGATAACAATCGCCCACTGTCTTCGGCACAGATAGGCGAGGAACTCGAATCGCTGATCGACGAACTGCAGATCGGACATATCCGCCGCAATACGGCGATTTCGCTATCCGGCGGTGAGCGCCGCCGCGTGGAAATCGCTCGTGCGCTCGCCACCAACCCGCGCTTCATTCTGCTGGACGAACCTTTTGCAGGCGTTGACCCCATTGCGGTGATCGAGATCCAGCGCATCGTGCAGTTCTTAAAAAATCGGAATATCGGTGTGCTGATCACCGACCACAACGTACGCGAAACACTGGGGATCTGTGACCGGGCCTACATTATCAGTGAGGGTCGGGTGCTGACTAGCGGGCATCCGAACGAGATTATTGACAATGAGGCGGTTCGGAAAGTGTATCTGGGTAAGAACTTCAAGATGTGAAGTTCAGCCGCGACGACCGCAGCCCATCTAGCACATTACCTGAATTCTTGAGCGCTTGCCCGCACGAATTGCCGGGGGCTTGATACCGCTCATTACATCGTAATGTTCGGCTTGATTTCGACGGCCGAAGCGATACACTGGACTCATCGATCAACAGTTATAGGAGGGAATTACCACGCAACTCCAGGCGCCTTTTGCGCCGCAAACCATAACCGTAGGAGCGTTTATATGAACCTGAGCATCAGTGGTCGTCATCTCGAAATCACCCCCGCCATCCGCGAATACGCAGCCACCAAGATGGCGCGCATTGGTCGCCACTTCGACAATGTCATAGACGTACAGGTCATGCTCTCTATCGAGAAGCTACAGCACATCGCCGAAGTCACTGTCCGCCTACCCGGCAAAGACATCCATTGCGAGGCGCGTGACGAGAACCTCTATGCTTCAATCGACCTACTGGCCGATAAAATCGATCGCCAGGTCATCAAATACAAGACCAAGCTTCAGAATCACGCTCATGAACCCATGAAGCGGCAGGAAGTGCCCGCCGAATAACCCGGCGCCGTCGCACACCGTGCCAAAGCAAGGCCTCGAACACGTCGCGGTTCGGGGCCTAGGTTTTTCTGAAGGCCCGCTTCCCTGTGGCGCGTTGCCCTTTGTATGTTGCGAAGCAATAAACATATAATGAGCCGTATGAACCTAATGTCGCGCATCCTTCCACCTTCGAATGTGGTCCTCGACCTATCGGTCACGAGCAAAAAACGCGCATTCGAGCAAGCGGGTCTTCTCTTTGAAAATCACAACGGCATCGCGCGCACGGCAGTCATTCAGAGCCTGATCACGCGGGAACGCCTCGGCTCGACTGCCCTCGGACACCAAGTTGCCGTTCCACACGGCCGCATCAAGGACTTGAAAGAACCTTGCGCGGCCTTTATTCGCTTGAGCGAACCGGTACGCTTTGATGCCGCCGACGGCCGCGCCGCGAATCTGCTGTTCATTTTGCTGGTTCCTGAAAACGCCACCCAGACACACCTGGATCTGCTGGCGGAAATCGCCCGGCTGATGTCGGATGCCGACATTCGTCATGCCTTGGCCACCGAAACCGACCCGGCGGTTGTTCACAGTCTGCTGACCCGCCCGCAACCCCAGGAATAGGGCCATGCTGACCCTGCAAGAGCTTGTCAAAGACAACGCCGGCGACGTCAACTTTAAATGGCTGGCCGGCGAGCAGGCGGCAGAACAGCAACTCACCAACAATCTGGGCCGCGCCAGCGCCGACCTGGTAGGCCACCTCAATCTCATTCACCCCTCGCGCATACAGGTTCTTGGCGCCGAGGAACTCGCCTACTACACCAACTTTGATACCGCCCGGCGCCTGCACTTGCTTGAAGAGCTGCTTTCCGGCGGGGTACCCGCGATTCTGATTGCGGAAGGGCTGCAGGCGCCTGAGGGGATGCGGGATTTCTGCGAAAGTAACGACATCCCCCTGTTGGCCACCCACATTGACGCGGCCCAGTTAATCGACCTGCTGCGCATCTACCTGGGTAAGCGGCTGGCGCCTAAGACACTCATGCACGGCGTCTTCCTGGATGTGCTGGGAGTCGGTGTACTCATTACCGGCGAATCGGGCCTGGGCAAGAGCGAACTGGCACTGGAACTGATTTCCCGCGGGCACGGCCTGGTGGCCGATGACGCCGTCGAGCTGTCTCGAATCGCCCCTAGCATCATCGAAGGCCACTGCCCGCCTCTGCTGCAGAACCTGCTCGAAGTCCGTGGCCTGGGCTTGCTGGATATCCGCACCATATTTGGCGAAACCTCGGTACGGCGCAAGATGAAGCTCAGCCTGCTGGTGCATCTGATACGCTCCACACCGGAAAATTTCGAACGCCTTCCCGTGCAGGACCAGACTGAAGAAGTCCTCGGCGTGCCCATCCGGCGAGTCATGCTGCAGGTCGCGGCCGGGCGCAACCTGGCAGTGTTGGTGGAAGCCGCCGTGCGCAACACCATACTGACCTTGCGCGGCATCGACACCATGGGTGAATTTATTGAACGTCAGGCCTTGGCCATCATGGAGAACAGCCGACGTCCCTGAAGTGTGCGGCTACGCAGTCCGTCGGCTCACTTTGGTACCATTGTCCGGTGTTGCGCCCGCAAGAGCGGCGTGGCGCCGGCAATAAACGCCCGGCACCGGCCATAAACTGAAGACCACTTCCATGCAAAACATCGTTCTCATCACCGGCATTTCGGGCTCAGGCAAATCTGTCGCCTTACGACTGCTGGAGGACGCCGGCTACATCTGTGTCGATAACCTGCCGGTGCGCTTCCTGCAGGAATTCATTGCCACAACACGAGAACAGGGAGTGGAGCGCGTGGCCGTCGCCATCGACGTGCGCACCGTGGGCGAGCTGGATGAGCTTCCGGCCACCGTCGCCAAGATGCGCGACGAAGGCACGGGCTTCCGGGTTATTTTTCTCGACGCCAACGACCACACCCTGCGCCAGCGGTATTCCGAATCGCGGCGCCGTCATCCGCTCACCGATCGCCTGGCACAGCAACAGGGCCGTACGCCGTCGCTGCAGGAATGCATAGACACCGAGCGCGAGATGCTGGCCCCCTTGCGCGAAAAAGAGCACACCATCGACACGTCCGACCTGACTCCGGGGCAACTCAGAGCCTGGGTGCGCGACCTGGTTCAGGCCGACCGTGCACCGGTGGTGCTGACCTTCGCCTCGTTCGCCTACAAACGGGGAGTGCCGGGCGACGCCGATCTGGTGTTTGACGTACGCTGCCTGCCCAATCCGCACTATGACCAGGCCTTACGGCCCCTTACGGGACGCGATGAGCCCGTGGCCAAATGGCTGTCGCAGTTCGGCAGTGTCGAAGCTATGATCTCGGACATAGCCGGCTACATCCAGCGCTGGCTGCCGTTGTACATGCAGGACACGCGCAACTATCTGACCGTGGCTATCGGCTGCACAGGGGGCAAGCATCGTTCGGTTTACGTCACGGAAGAGCTTGCGCGGCGCTTTGCGGATCACAGCCCGTTGATCCGTCATCGCAATCAACCGCCTCCAGAACTGCCCTGACGAAGACGGACTGCACCATGACGACCACACCTTCGATGATATTTCCGTACCGGATTCTTCCGGTTCTGCTGATCATCGGCGCTATGATCGCCGGCTGCAGCTCGCCTCCGAAGTACTCCAACGCCGGCTCGCCTCCCTATACGGGCGGTGGCTATTACAAAGACGACGGCCCCGGCCGTAACATCCCGGCAGATGTGGCCAACATACCGGATGCCGTCCCTCGCATCGAACCGCATAACCGCGCCAACTTTCGCCCATATACCGTGATGGGGCAGCGTTTCGTACCGGTAGGCGCCGACACCCCGCTACGGCAACGCGGGGTGGCATCCTGGTATGGCCGCAAGTTTCATGGCAAAAAAACCGCCAACGGCGAAACCTATGATATGTACGCCATGACGGCAGCGCACCCCACCTTGCCCTTGCCTAGCTACGCCCGCGTTACCCATGAGCAAAGCGGCCGCAGCGTCATCGTACGGGTGAATGACCGGGGGCCATTCCTGCGCGGGCGCGTGATTGATCTTTCCTATGCCGCCGCGGCCAAGCTGGGGATTCTTGGCAAGGGCAGCGATGTGGTGGTGGTGGAAGCCATTACCCACGCCGATATTCGTAACGGCCTGAACATGGCTTCGTTGAAGAGCGCGCCGGTTGTGGCCACCGCCGTCCCGGCCCCCGCCGCCGCCGCCACACCCGCCCCCGCGCCGGCGCCCAAGCCGCAGCCTGTAGCGGTCGTAGCGCCGGCCCCTGAGCCTACGCCGGATGCGCTGGCGGTGCTGGATAGCCAAGTGCTGGACGCCCTGCATGGCGACGCCGGCACGGCGCCTACGGTCACGGAAGAGCCTAGCAAAGGCATCTACCTGCAGTTTGGAGCCTTCGGCAGCTACATTACGGCCGACCAGCTGGCCGGCCGCCTGAACCGCCAAATCGCTCAGGTGGAGCTGCGCGAAGTCCATATCGACAGTGGCGCCAACCTGCATCGCGTAAGGCTCGGGCCCTATCCCAGCCGCACGGCCGCCGTGAATGCCGCGGTACGCATACAGGAAGCGACAGGCATGCAGCCGGTGTTGGCGCAGCGTTAACACGCGGTTGACGCGCTGCCGACGCGTTCAGCCTTCGCCGCGTTTCAAAGCCAGCGCGTATAGGGCATCACGGGGCGCACCGCTGACCTTAGCCGCCACCTTCACCGCATCGCGAACCGACATTAGTTCGAGCAGCGCCTCTAACAGGGCCGCCGCCTGGGGGTCTAGATCATCAGCTTCGGCGGCTTCCTCTTCATGCAGGATCAAGACAAACTCGCCCTGGCTGCGGTGCGAGTCGGCCGCGAACCAGTCTGCCGCATCGCCCAGCCACAAAGTTTCGATGTGCTCGAAGCGTTTGGTCAGCTCGCGTGCAACGCTTAGCCGGCGCGCCGGGCCGCATACGGCCAGCAAGTCGCCGACCGTCGCGCGTACCCGATGTGGCGACTCGAACATGACCACCGGTGCCGGCAGCGTGCTCCAGCGCTGCAGCCATTTGCGCCGTGCCCCCTGCTTGGGAGGTGGGAACCCCGCAAACACAAAAGCGGGGTTTTCATCCGAAGTCACGCCGGCGCCCATCAGAGCGGTGATCACGGCACTGGGCCCCGGCACAGGCACCACCGGGAAACCGGC
Source organism: Alcaligenaceae bacterium (assembly GCA_029268265.1). Lineage (GTDB taxonomy): Bacteria > Pseudomonadota > Gammaproteobacteria > Burkholderiales > Burkholderiaceae_B > Yanghanlia. Next base: position 17,131 of record JAJUGH010000001.1, read on the forward strand.
CTCCCGGACGCGACGCACAATACGCGCCCCGGGGTCACTGACTGCCGGTGCTCCCGCATCCGACACCAAGGCCACCCGCTGCCCTGCCTCAAGGCGTTGCACGATCGCCTCCGCCGCGGCCGCTTCGTTGTGACGGTGCGCGGCCATAAGCGGCGTGCGGATATCCCAGGCATCCAACAGCGGGCGACTGGAACGGGTGTCCTCGGCCGCGATGACGTCGCACTGCCGTAGGGCCTGCCAGGCCCGCAAGCCGAGATCTCCCAGATTTCCTATAGGTGTGGCCACCACGTAGAGCGCCGGGGCCGGCCAGTGTTGACCGGCCACCTGCTCGGCGAGACGTTTCCATGTCACTGGGGCTTCCATTGCTTGTTTGTCGTCATTCATACTGGGCTGTCTCGCATTGCTGGCGATAAATCATGGCTCCCTCTCCCACACAGAAAACCGGCTACCGCTCCGAAAGCCGCAGCGCCCTCTGGCTGGAATGCCAGGGTCTGCAAATCCTGGAGCGCAATCTGCTGTGCCGTTCCGGCGAAATCGATCTGGTCGCCCGCGACGGCAACGTGCTGGTCTTCGTGGAGGTGCGCTATCGTGGCTCCGCCAGCCACGGCGGTGCCGCCGCCAGTGTAAACCGCAGCAAGCAACGGCGCCTGCTGCGTGCCGCCCGATACTTTCTTCCCTGCATCGTACGTCGCCACTTTGGCGGGCGTGAGCCTGCCTGCCGTTTCGACGTGGTCTGCGAACAGGACGGACAGCTGCAATGGATACGGCACGCGTTCATGGCGGAATGAAAGCAAGCCGGCTATTGCAAATCAATACACGAGGGCTGACTGCATATCGAAAAATGAGATAATCGCCCTTATGGACATGACCGCACACATGGCGTCGCATTTCGACGACGCCGCCGACACCTTCAAGGCTAGCGCCCGCGAACTGGCGGCACCGCTGGCCGTTGCTGCCGAGCTGCTCTTTGGAGCCCTGGCCAACAACAACAAGATTCTCGCCTGCGGAAACGGCGGGTCGGCCGCCGACGCACAGCACTTCATTGCAGAGCTGGTCGGCCGCTTCGAACGCGACCGTCTGCCTCTGGCGGGCATCGCCTTGAATACCGACACGTCCATACTTACGGCCGTCAGCAACGATTACGGGTACAACTCCGTCTTCGAGCGTCAGGTCAACGCTCTGGGCCAGCCCGGCGACGTTCTTGTGGCCATCTCCACCAGCGGCAACTCCCCCAATGTCGTGAAGGCCATCGAGGCGGCCCACGACCGGGAAATGGCCGTCATCGCGCTGACCGGCAAGGGGGGCGGCGAGATCGGCAGCATGCTTCTGGACACCGATATCCACCTTTGTGTGCCGCATGATCGCACCATGCGCATCCAGGAAGTTCATATTCTGCTGCTGCACGCCATGTGTGATGGTATTGACGCCCTGCTTCTCGGAGACACGCTGTAATGTCAGTCAACACCCTTTCCCTCCGCTCCTTCTTTACGGCGCTTTCCGTCGCCGCACTCACGGTGCTCGCAGGTTGCGGCCCGCTCATCGTGGGCGGTACCGCCGCCACCACAGCGCTGGTCGCCACCGATCGTCGCACCGCAGGCGAGCAGGTTGAAGACAAAGCCATCGAAATGAAGGTGGCGTCGGAAATGCGCAACCTGTTCGGGGACGCCAAAAATGTGCGTATCAATGCGTATTCGTACGCCGGCCAGGTGCTGCTGGTGGGTGATGTCCCATCTGAACAGGAAAAGCAGCGCGCCGGCCAGGCAGCAGAAAAGGTGGAAAAAGTGAAGCGGGTGGTGAATCAGCTTCGCGTTGGTGATCTCACCCCGGTCAGCGTACGCACCAACGACGCCTGGCTGAGCTCAAAAGTGCGTACCACCCTCATCAACACCAAGGATGTCCCCTTCCGAACGATCAACGTTACGACAGAGCGTGGCATTGTCTACCTGCAAGGCAAGGTCACAGAACAAGAAGGCCAGCGGGCAGGCATTGCCGCCTCCGCTGTATCAGGCGTCAACAAAGTAGTAAAATTGTTCGAGATCGTCTCGCCCGAGAGCGTGCAGCAAGCGGGTTCCCCTGCTCCCATTCAAGAGTCGACCCCTCAGCCTTCCAGCAACACCGGCACCGCTCCTGAAACAGGCGGTGCTCAAGCCATGCCTGTCCAATGAAGAAAATCATTCTCGCCATCGTCGCCGTCGTCGCCATCGCCGGCGTAGTCGTCTGGCAGTTACCCAGCGCCGCTCAAACGGCCCCTCAAGTCACCTTCACCACGCTTGAAGGTGAACAGTTCACCACTGAAGACCTGCGCGGTAAGGTGGTTTTGGTCAAATTCTGGGCCACCAGCTGTGTTACATGCGTCGCCCAGATGCCCGACAACATCGAAAATTACAACAATCTCAAAGACCGCGGCTACGACACCATCGCCGTGGCCATGCAGTATGATCCGCCCAACTACGTGAAGAACTTCGCCGAGTCGCGTCAGCTTCCATTTAAGGTAGTTATTGATGCCACCGGCGACCTTGCCCGCGAGTTCGGTGATGTGCGCCTGACGCCCACCGCATTCCTGATCGACAAGCAAGGCAACATCATCCGTCGCTACCTTGGCAACTACGACAAGGCAGCGTTTCTGGACACCGTGAATAAGGCTTTGGGCTGATCCTACCAACGACATGACCGACACCGAAACCAATTACCCCGCCACCGTCAAAGCAGCCGTACTATCCGAGGCGCTGCCCTACATCCGCCGCTTCCACGGCAAGACGGTGGTCATCAAGTACGGCGGCAACGCCATGACCGAAGAACACCTGCAACGCAGCTTTGCACACGACGTTGTGCTACTGAAACTGGTGGGCATTAATCCGGTTGTGGTGCATGGCGGCGGGCCACAGATCAATGCTGCGCTCAAGCGCATCGGCAAGGAAGGCACCTTCATCCAAGGCATGCGCGTCACCGATGCCGAGACCATGGAGGTCGTCGAATGGGTGCTGGGCGGTCAGGTTCAGCAGGACATCGTCATGATGATCAATGCCGCCGGCGGCAAGGCGGTCGGTCTTACGGGTAAGGACGGCTGCCTGATCCAGGCGCGCAAGAAGCTGATGGACGACCCCGAAAAACCCGGCGAAACCATCGACCTGGGCTTCGTGGGAGACATCACGCTTATCGAATCGGCCGTTGTGCGGGCCTTGCAAGATGACCAGTTCATCCCTGTGATTTCTTCCATCGGCTACAACGAAACCGACGGCCAGGCTTACAACATCAACGCAGATGTCGTCGCCGGCAAGATGGCTGAAGTGTTGGGTGCCGAGAAGCTCGTCATGCTCACCAACACACCGGGCGTGCTCGACAAGAACGGCGAGTTGTTGCGCAGGCTGTCGGCCACCTCCATCGATACGCTGTGTGCGGATGGCACGATCTCCGGGGGCATGCTTCCCAAGATTTCCTCTGCGCTCGATGCGGCACGTAACGGGGTCAACTCCGTTCACGTGGTCGACGGCCGGGTACCTCACTGCCTGTTGCTGGAAATCCTGACCGACCAAGGCGTCGGCACCATGATCACCGCGCGCTGAACCCGTCGGCAATGCCCACCGAGACGGTCTGGCTGTTCGACCTGGATAACACGCTGCACGATTGCTCGCGGCATATCTTCCAGCGAATTGACCGGAACATGGCCGATCTCATGATGCGGTGGCTGAACCTGGACCGCGCGCGCGCCGACGCCCTGCGTCTGGCCTACTGGAAACGCTACGGCGCCACTGCAGCCGGTCTGGAGCTGCATCACGGCATTGCAGCGGCGGATTTCATTGCCGCTGCTCATGATTTCGATGTGCGCGGCCTGGTGCACGCGGAGCCGGGGCTGTCCCGCAAGCTGGCTCTCCTTCCGGGGCGTAAGATTCTGCTTACCAACGCTCCGGAGCGCTACGCGCGCGCAGTGCTGCGTGAACTGAAAATCACGCAACACTTCGAACTGATTTGGACCATCGATCACATGCATCTGCAGGGCCGACTGCGCTGCAAGCCTTCAAAGGCCATGCTGCGTCAACTGTTGGCGCGGCTGCGCGTGCCCGCACACCGTGTCGTCCTGGTAGACGACACCTTCGCCAATTTACGCAGCGCCAAAGCGGTAGGCATGCGTACCATGCTGTGCCACCACCCGGGCACGCCCCACAATGCTCGCCATCACGGCCGCAGCGCCTATGTCGACAGACGCATCAAAAGCATTGCCGATCTTTTGAACGGCCGGCAACGCTACCCGCTTGCCTAGAAAACCTTTAACAGTCGCGCATGAATGTGCGCGGCTACACGCAGCAGATCCACATCACCATGGCGACGGCCGACCAGTTGCACACCCAGTGGCAGCCCGCCGGGCCCTTTACCCACCGGCAGATTGATGCAGGGCGCATGCAAGGCCGTCCAGGCCCGGTTAAACAGGGCTTCCCCGGTAGAGTCCAGCCCGGCGGGTGCCTCTCCCGCGGCAGAAGGCGTCAGCAGCACATCCACCTGTTGCTCACTAAGGAAGGCGTCGAAACGGCTTCTGAGCGCCTGTAGCTGCACGATAGCGGCATGGTACGCATCGATGGGTTCGGCCAGGGCCGCAGCCAAGGTTTGCCGCAGCCATGGGCTGAGCGCGTGGCTATGGGTTGCAAGCTCCCAGGCCAGACACATCGCGGTTTCCCGGTACTGCACCGTAGCGTGCAGGTCGTTGATGCCTTCGAACTCTGCAGGGAGTTCACAGTCTTTCAGCACAGCCAGCGCACCGAGCTCAGCAATGACTTCGCCAAAGCGCTGCTGCATGGGCAGATCGACACGACCCCAGTTGACCGTCCCGCAGACCCCTACACGCAAAGGACGGCCGACATCGGCCGACACATCACCGTAATCGCGCCCGGTGAGTACCGACGCCAGCAGCGCTACGTCTGCGACGGATCGCGCCATGGGGCCAATGGTGTCCAGCGAATCGGACGTGGCCTTCATGCCGCTGCGGGGAATCCAGCCGAATGTCGGCTTGTAGCCCACCACCCCGCAGTATGCAGAAGGACGGATGACGCTGCCGGCCGTCTGCGTACCCAGAGCCAGTGGGAACAGCCCGGCCGCCAGTCCTGCGGCTGAGCCGCTGCTTGAGCCCCCCGGGGTATGGGCCGGGTTTAAGGCGTGTACGGTAGGGCCCGGGTGACGGACTGCAAATTCTGTAGTGACCGTCTTGCCGATAATCAGCGCGCCCTCACGGCGCAGCAGAGCGACGGCAGCACTGTCTGAGCGGGGCACATGGCCTTGCCAGATAGGCGACCCATATGCAGCCGGCATGCCGGCGACATCGATGACGTCCTTCACGGCGACAGGGATGCCGTGCAACCGCCCTTTCTGCAGGCCTTCAAGCTGTCGCCTTGCACCTTCGGCGTCGTAGAAGCTAAAGGCGTGCAGCGTAGGTTCTCGCTCGGAAATATGCGCATCATGGGCCGCCAGCACATCCGTTGGCTGCAGCTCGCCGGCCCGGATTGCCGCAGCCAATTCCACTGCAGACGACTTAATCAGCTCATTCACAACTTTAGACTCCCTGGGGTGATCCGAATTCATGGTGGTCACCTGAGTAAAGCATTCCGGCGGCAGGCGTGACTTTCCGCCGGCCGAAGGGTGAGTTGCCATGCACGCAACCCAGACAGTGATGCGTATGGGTATGCTCGTAGATTATCAATAATGCTGGAGGTCGTTGGAGATGAAACTTTCATCCATTTGGAAGTCCTGTGCAGCCCTGTTGACCGCGACGGCGGCGCTAAGTATGAGCCCGGCCACGAAGGCGGCTGAGTTCCCTTCTGAAACCATCACCATCATCGCCGGCTATGCCGCCGGCGGTCCGGTCGATACCGTGGCCCGTCTGCTCGCCGAAGGGATACGCGGCCCGTTGGACACGACCGTGGTGGTGGAAAACAAAGCCGGTGCGGCCGGCTCGATCGCCGCTGACTACGTCGCGCGCTCCAAGCCTGATGGGCATACACTGCTGCTCACTTCTTTGAACCATGTCACCAACGCCGTGTTGAATACGGCACAGAAGTTCGACACCGAAGCGGACTTCGCCCCACTGGCCATTATTTCGATTGCTCCTCACGTCCTCGTCGTGCCCGCGGATTCACCCATCCAGAGCTACGACGATTTTCTGAAGAAAATAAAAGAGAAGCCGGGTACCGTGACTGTGTCCAATTCCGGGGCGGGTGGTTCTCCTCACCTGATCGCCGAGCTCTTTCAAATGAAGACGGGCACTTCGTTTCTGAGCATTCCCTACAAGGGCGCCGCACCGGCGGTCAGCGACCTTCTGGGCAACCACGTAGACGCCTCCTTCCAGACGCTGGGCTCGGTGCGTGCTCAGATCGATGCCGGCAAACTGCGTGCGCTGGCCGTCGCCTCGGATGAGCGTTCCCCGTTCCTGCCGGATACTCCCACGTTCGTGGAATTGGGTGTTGAAGGGCTATCGCTGGATTCCTGGTATGGTGTGCTGGCCCCGTCCAATACACCCGATCATGTCGTCAAGCGCTTGCACGATGCCATCTCCAGTGCCGTGCAAGACCCTGACTTCCAGGCGAAGATCAGTAACGCCGGCATGCAGACATTAACCGACAGCAACCCGGAAAACTATCGGGAGCGCATCAGCAACGAAATCAAGCTTGTTCGTACCGTGGTAGAGGCAGCTAATATCCAGCTGCAATAAGTCTCCTCAGCCATCGGCACTTGCGTCCGCCTCGCGCGGACGTTTTTTTTGTTCCGCCCTTGCGGAACACACCGGGCATTCGGGGTCGCGGCTATAGCGCATGGTCTGCCACTGCATGGTGAGCGCATCCAGGCACAACAGCCGGCCCACCAGGGACTCACCCATACCCACCAGCAGTTTGAGGGCCTCAATCGCCTGTACGGCGCCTACAACGCCTACCAGAGGCCCCAGCACCCCGGTTGTGGCGCAACGCAGCTCTTCGACGTCTTCCGCTTCCGGAAACAGGCAGTGATAGCAGGGACTGGTGTCGTGGCGCAGGTCGAAGACACTGATCTGCCCGGAAAAGCGAATGGCGGCGCCTGAGACGAGCGGCTTGCGCAGGGCTACGCAGGCCCGGTTGACCGCATGGCGGGTCGCGAAGTTGTCGCAGCAGTCCAACACCAGATCGGCATCGGTCGCCCACTTCAGCAACGCGGCGTCGTCCAGACGCTCCTGCAGGGGAAATACGTCGACTTCCGGGTTGAGCGCAGCCAACGTCCGCCTGCCCGATTCAGCTTTGGCCATACCGACACGATCTTGTGCGTGAAGAATCTGGCGCTGGAGATTGCTGAGATCGACTTCATCGTCGTCCGCCAGTACCAGCCGCCCGACGCCGGCTGCCGCCAGATACAGAGCGGCAGGCGACCCCAGGCCGCCGGCGCCGACAATCAGCACGCGCGCGGCGTTGAGGCGCTCTTGACCTTCGATGCCGAACTCATCGAGAAGGATATGCCGCGCATAGCGCATGAGCTGATCATCGTTCATTGCTGAACACGCTCCAGACCCTGCGGAGTGATGCGATAGCGCTCTACGCGGCTGTCAGGGCTGATCAAGGAGTTTTTTTTTCAGCCCCGCCTTCCATTTTCTCGGGCGGCACCGGTAACTTCGCGGTTTCGGGCGATGAGGCCTCTAGGGCTTCGACCGCGGCGCGCTTGGCTTCGCGCTCTTGCTTGGCTTTCGCTACCAGCGCGGGATCGTTGCGCTGCACAGGACGCCCTTCCAGGAAATTAAGGGCCTGCTGCAGTTGGTAGTCGTCTTCGCCGCCGAATTCGAACATGCGAGCGATATCGACGGTGTCGTCTTCCTGTTCAGCCAGGCTGGATTCGTCGAAGCTGCCATTGATCAGATGTCGTTGCAGGTCGGCCTCGCGTGGCAGGCGGAACAAGTTGCCCTGGGCCGTGTCATCTACGGTGATGTCAGGCGTGACCCCGGTTACCTGAATCGACTGACCGCTGGGGGTGTAATAGCGTGCAGTCGTGAGCTTGATGCCGGTGTCTTCGCCCAGTGGCAGCACGCTCTGCACAGAGCCCTTACCGAACGTGCGATTACCCAGAACCGTGGCCCGGCCGTGATCTTGCAGCGCGCCGGCCACAATTTCAGACGCGGACGCAGAGCCCACGTTCACCAGCACCACCATCGGCACCGTTTTGGCCCACTCGGCTACGCCGGCCACGTAATCGTCTTCGGCACCCAGATAGTTGCGCAGGTAGTCGGCCGGCTTCGCATGGTATTCGCGGTTGGCAGACGGAATGCGGCCTTTGGTGGAGACCACCAGCACATTGGGCGGCAGGAATGCCGAAGAAACCGCGATGGCACTGTCGAGCAGACCCCCGGGATCGTTACGCAGGTCGAGCACCAGGCCTTTGGGCGCGCCGTCAGCGCTGAGGTCGCGCAAGTGACGCACGAGGTCGGGTGCGGTACGTTCCTGGAATTGGGCAATGCGCACATAGGCGATGTCGTTGTCGAGCATTTTGCTGCGCACGCTACGCACCTTGATGATGTCGCGCACGATAGTGAGCTCCAGCGGCTTGTCCCGCCCCGGACGGCTGAGCGTCAGAACAATGCTGGTGTCGGGCTCACCGCGCATCAGCTTGATGGCCTCGTTGAGCGTCATGCCTTTGGTCGGCTTGCCGTCGATGTGCGTAATGATGTCGCCGGCCAGGATACCGGCACGGAAAGCCGGGGTGTCTTCAATTGGAGAAATCACCTTGGGCTGGCCGTCTTCGCTGCCGATTTCTATGCCCAGCCCCCCAAAACCGCCCTGGGTAATGGCTTCCATTTCTTTGAAGGCGTCGGCATCCAGAAAGGCGGAGTGCGGGTCCAGGTCGCTGAACATGCCCTTGATGGCGTCGTTAATGAGCTTGTCGTCGCTCACCGGCTCGACATAACTGGCCTTGATTGCCGCGAAGACATTGGCAAACTGCTGCAGTTCCCTGAGCGGCAAGGGTTCGCCGCGTTGTGCAACGGCTGAAATGCCCACGCTCAAAAGAAGCCCGCCGATCACCCCGATCAGCACCAGACCAAAACTACGTACCCTGCGAGTGCTCATGCACATACCCGATTTATAGTGAGTTCGGCCGCGCCGTAGCGCGACGTTCATAGGCAGATAGTAACGAAACTGTCCACCAAGGGAAGCTGGAATTAACGCGGATGACCCACGCACGCGCGACGGCGCCTACTTCCCCAACCATAGTAAGGGGTTGACCGGTTTCCCCCCATGGCGAATTTCAAAGTATAGACCGGGCTCCACCTGTCCGCCCGTGGAGCCCACTGTAGCAATTGCCTCGCCGGCCCTGACGTGGTCGCCGACCTGACGCAGCAAGCCCTGGTTATACGCGTATACGCTCAAGTACTGAGCGCCGTGATCCAGAATCAGCAGGTTGCCGAAGCCGCCCAGCCAGCCGGCATACACCACACGGCCGGGTGCGACCGCCGTCACGCTTGCGCCTTCTTTGGCCCGCAGCACAATGCCGCGCCAGATGCCGCCTTCGGGTCGTTCCATGCCAAAGCGGCCCTGCACCTCGCCACGCACCGGGTACGGCAGGCCCTTCTGCAGACCATTCAGCGGCGCGGTTTCCTGCAAGGGCGCCGGCGGGGATGTCGGCGCGGGCGGGGATGGACGCGCCGGTTGGGTTTCTTCGGCACGCCGCGTTGCTTCGGCTTTTTCCCGTTGCTCGGCCTGGCGGCGCTCCTCTGCCCGGCGGCGTTGCTCTGCGAGGCGCCGCTCTTCAGCCAAGCGGCGCGCTTCCTCGGCTCTGCGGCGCGCTTCGGCGGCCTCTTCCTCGATGGCCTTCGCCAGTGCGTCCACCAATTTGGCCAGTTGCGCCTCGTTGTTTGCCAGGTTGCGCGCCTCGCTGCGTTGCTGCTTCAGCTCCTTTTCGATACGTGCCAATACGGCCTGGCGCTCGGCCTGCCGCTTTTCGAGCTCGGCACGCCTCTGTGCCGTTTCTTCGGCCAACTGTTTGAGCCGGGCTTCGTGTTCCTGTGCCTGCGCCTGCAGGCGGTTCAATTCTTCCAGGGCGGAGTGCACGGCCCTTACGGCATCGGCCTGGGCTCGTGCGACATACTCCAGATACCCCAGTTCGCGGGCGATATCTTGCGGGTCTTCGCCGGACAGCAAGGTCGCCCAGGGCGACAAACCACCCGCGTACTGGGCGCGAAGTTGGGCGGCTAACTGTTGCTGTTTGCGCTCCAGCTCGGCGGTTTGGTTTTTGATACGACGCTGGATCTCATTAAGCTTTTCGCCCGCAAGCCGGGTGTCGGTCTCCAGACTCGCCAGCCGGCGGTCGAGCTCCGAGATAGCCGTTTCCGATTTTTTGAGTTCCAGCGTGACGTCGCGACGCGATGATTCCGTACCGGCAATCTGTTTTTCCAGTTGCCGAATACGGTCGCGCAGCGCTTCGCGGTCGCGCCGCGCCTGTTCCTGGCGTTGCTGCAAATCGCCGGCGGCGGCCCAAGGGACGCCCGGAATCAACAACAGTGCCAGGACGAGGAACGCGGCGGCCCGCATGGACTCAGGCCTGCTTGGCCTTGCCCTGGGCGGCCACGGCCGCCATTGCCGCTTCAATCTCGGCGGGATCCCCGAGGTAGTAGTGACGGATGGGGCGCAGCTGATCGTCCAGCTCGTAGACCAGCGGCTGACCTGTAGGAATATTCAGGTGCACGATGTCCTCGTCGGACACATTGTCCAGGTGTTTGATCAGTGCCCGCAGGCTGTTGCCGTGCGCAGAAATAAGCACCCGGCGACCGGAGCGGATGGCCGGCGCAATGGTTTCTTCCCAGAACGGCAGCACGCGTGCCACGGTGTCCTTCAAGCACTCGGTGGCCGGCAGCAAAGCGGGGTCGATCTTGGCGTAGCGGCGATCGAAACGCGGGTGACGTTCGTCGTTTTCATCGAGAGGATCCGGCGCGATGGCGTAGGCACGACGCCAGATCAGCACTTGCTCATCGCCGAATTTAGCGGCGGTCTCCGCCTTGTTCAGGCCTTGCAGCGCCCCGTAGTGGCGCTCGTTCAGGCGCCAGCTCAGACCGATAGGCGTATGCATGGCATCCATGGAATCCAGCGCAATCCACAGCGTGCGAATCGCCCGCTTCAGGACGGAGCAGAAAGCCAGGTCAAACTCAAAGCCCTTTTCCTTGAGCAGCTCGCCGGCCTTACGCGCCTGTTCGCGCCCCGTTTCGGTCAGATCGACGTCGGTCCAGCCGGTGAAACGGTTCTCTAGGTTCCATTGGCTTTCGCCGTGGCGCATCAGGACGATTTTGTACATGGTAAAAGTCACCTGGAAGTTAATCTTGCGTCCATTTTATAATCGACTGTTAATCGGAAGGTTTGGGCCGCGCATCGGCACACCATTCGGGCATGCGGCCAACCTTCTTTAGCAGTCCCTCCCACCCGAGCATTTCCGGAACAGATCGTGGATTTCTTTGCTGACCAGACCAACATCCTTCTCATTGTCGTCGCTATCACGGCGGCCATCGCTCTGGCACTGCCCAGCTTCCTGCAGCGTGGTGCAAAACAGGTAAGCGTGCAGGATGCCGTTCAACTTACTAATGCCCGCGACGGCCTGTTCGTGGATGTGCGCAGTGCCGAGCATTTCAAGGCCGGCAATATTCCACAGTCGCGCAATATTCCGCTTGCTGACATTGCCAACAAGACAGGCAGTCTGCCCAAAGACAAGCCCATAATTGTGGTCTGCGAGCGTGGCCGCAGCGCCGTGGGCGTCGTCAATACGCTTAAGGGCAAGGGCTTCGAAGAAGTCTACTGCCTGCAGGGTGGGCTTGCTGCTTGGATAGAAGCCGGCATGCCGCTGGCCAAGAAACACTGACCAAGGAACACCATGCCTAAAGTCTCTATGTACACCACCGCCGTATGTCCGTTCTGTGTGCGGGCTGAAATGCTGCTCAAGCAACGCGGGGTGACGGAAATCGAGAAGATCCGCATCGATCTGGACCCCGAACAGCGCACGGCCATGATGGAGCGTACGGGCCGGCGCACGGTCCCACAGATCTACATTGGCGATACTCATGTAGGTGGCTATGATGATCTGGCCGCTCTTGATCGTGCCGGCAAGCTCCTTCCGCTGCTAGAGCAGTGATTTTTCGAGCGGTCGCCTGTGGGCACCGCACTTACCGACCCTAAACCAGGAATAAGATTCATGGCCGAGCAACCCAATAGCCAGGACACCCAGTCACCCAGCTTCTCCATGCAGCGCACGTATCTCAAGGACCTTTCCCTCGAGATGCCCAATGCACCGGAAATCCTTCTGGAACAAGAAGCTCCCGGCGTCGAAGTGTCCCTGAATGTCGGCGGCAAGCGCCTGGCCGAAACCATTTTCGAGACCACCGTTACCGTCACCGTCACCACTCGCATCAACGACAAGGTACTGTACCTGGTTGAAGCCACTCAGGCGGGCATCTTCGAAGCCTCCAACATTCCCGCTGAGCAGCTCGACCCGCTGCTGGGCATCGTCTGCCCCACCATGCTGTATCCGTACCTGCGCGCGAATGTGGCCGATGCCATCACCCGCACATCTTTACCTGCCCTGCACCTGGCCGAGGTGAACTTCCAGGCTCTGTACGAGCAACGCGTCGCCGAGCTCGCCCAGCAGCAACAACAACAGCAGCAACCCGGCGGCGATTCCGGCCTCTACGTTCCGCCCAGCGCAAAGAAAAACTAAGTTCCCATGAGCGCCGCCACCTTGCCGCCACGCGTTGTCGTTCTGGGCGCCGGAAGCTGGGGAACGGCGCTTGGCGCACTGGCCTGCTCTCAGGCCGACACGCTGATCTGGGCGCGGCGCGCCGAGCTCGCCGCCGAGATCGCTCAAAAGCACAGCAACGCCCGCTATTTGCCGGGCATTGCTCTTCCCCCCTCTTTACGCGCAACCAGCGACTTCGAAACTGCTGTCGAACACGTGTGTTCCGCGCGAGGCGATGCGCTCATCATTCTGGGCGTGCCGGTCGCCGGTATGGCTGAAACCTGCCGGCGCCTGGCCCAAAGTCTTTCGACCCGCCGGCACCCCGCTCTGCATGTAGTGTGGACCTGCAAGGGTGTGCACCCCGAAACCGGCCAATTGCCTCACGAAGTAGCGAAAGCTGCGCTAGGCGATATTGACGGCGTCTCGCTGGGCGTGCTGTCCGGGCCGTCGTTTGCGCTCGAAGTCGCTCAAGGCCTGCCGGTCGCGCTTACTATCGCCAGCGACGATGCCGACACCGGCCGGGTGGTGTTGGCCGTCCTGCACGGCCAGCGTTGCCGCGTCTACACCAGCCGCGATGTCACGGGTGTAGAGGTCGGCGGTGCGCTGAAAAACGTGATGGCCATTGCCTGCGGCATCTCCGACGGGCTGGGGCTGGGTTCCAACGCGCGCGCGGCGCTTGTGACCCGTGGCCTGGCCGAAATCCAACGCCTGGCCATTGCTCTGGGCGGCGAGGCCGAAACGGTGCAAGGCCTGACAGGCTTGGGTGACCTCGTGCTGACGGCCACCGGCCCACTGTCGCGTAATCGTCAGGTCGGCCTGGCGATTGGCGAGGGCCGCAGCCTTGACGACATCCTGGCCGGCGGCATGACGGCCGAGGGCGTGCGTTGCGCACGTGCCGCACTCGCTTTAGGGCAGCGTCTGGGCGTGGAACTGCCTATCACCGCCGCCGTATGCCGTGTTCTATTCGAAGGCCTGTCTCCGCGCAGCGCTGTCGATACCCTACTGTCACGCGATTCACGTCCCGAATCTCCCAACTCCTATCGCTAACGGAGGCCTCACCTATGGCTCGCTACTCCGGCATTCGCCGCCGCTTGAATCTGTTTGCTCTCGGACTTGCCGCCACCACGATGCTCACCGCGCCTGCGTGGTCTCAGACTGAAGACTGGCCCACGCAGCCGATACGCATGATTGTGCCCTTCCCGCCCGGCTCGTCGCCTGACACGCTGGCGCGCATGGTGGCCGACCCTCTGGCGCAAAAACTCGGCCAGCCGATTGTGGTTGAAAATCGCCCCGGAGCCGGCGGCAATATCGGAACGCGACAGGCGGCTCAGGCCAAGCCGGACGGCTACACCATCCTGCTGACCATCAACGGCCCTATTGTTACGGCACCCGCGCTGTACAAGAACACCTTGGGTTACGACCCCGATACGGATCTGCAGGTTATCAGCATGGTGGGCACCAGCCCCAACGTACTGGTGGTGCCTGCCGATTCGCCGGCCAATAACGTGCAGGAATTTGTCGAGCAGGCGCGCAGCAAACCGGGCGAGCTGAATTACGGCACTGTTGGGCCGGGCAGCTCTTCTCACCTGGGCATGGCCATGCTCGAACAGGAAGCCGGCATCTCACTGCTGCAGATTCCCTACACGGGCTTCCCACAGGTCATCACGTCCATCGTGGCGGGTGATGTGCACGCCGGCTTCATGGTGCCCGGTGTTGCCATGCCGCAAGTTCAGGCAGGCAAAGTAAAGGTGCTGGGTATCACAAGCCTGGAAGAAAGCGACGTACTGCCCGGATTGCCCACCGTGGCGTCGCAAGGCTACCCCGGCTTTGAGTCCATCTCTTGGGACGCGCTGTTCGTCCCCGCCGGCACTCCCTACGCCATCGTCGAAAAACTGAACAAGAACGTGCTCGACGTCCTGGCCATGCCCGAAGTGCAGAAGCAGATGGCCACCCTCTACTTCACCGCCGCCCCAACCACCCCCGCGGAAGCCCAAGACATGATCCGCGCGGAAAAACAAAAACTCACCGCCCTCATCGAAAAACTCGGCATCACCCTCGACTGAAACTGGGGTCAGACCCCGGTTTCCGGAAACTGGGGTCTGACCCCAGTTTCTGCAGGTTCTGATCCCAGATAGTCGGATTGGCGCCAGGCTTCGAATATGGTGACGGCGACGGCGTTGGAGAGGTTGAGGCTGCGCTGGCCGGGGCGCATGGGTAGGCGCAGGCGCTGTTGGGGGCCGAAATGCTGTAGCTGGGCTTCCGACAGGCCCGCGGTTTCACGGCCAAAGACGAAGACGTCGCCGGGTTGCAGCGCGACCCCTGCAAATGATCGTGCGCCGCGCGTGGTCATGGCGAAGCAACGATCCGCGGCCGCACCGGTGACGGCTAGTGCGCAAGCCAGGTCGTCATGCACTTGCATGCGCGCCCACTCGTGGTAATCCAGCCCCGCGCGCTTTAGCTTCGCATCATGCAGTTCGAAGCCCAAAGGCCGCACAAGGTGCAGGAAGGCACCCGTGTTGGCAGCCAGCCGGATGACGTTGCCGGTGTTGGGCGGAATTTCCGGCGAAACCAGAACAATATGGAACATGCGCGCGAACGTACAGAAAAACGAGCGATTATCGCGCCATCCCAACCCTGTGTCGAATGCAATGCATGCAGAAGCCGGCGCCCCCGCCCGCGACCGACTTCTGCATGACTAACGCGGTGTCAAGATAGTGACGGATAGTATTGGGGCAGGCTGCGCGTCATGGCCAGCAGCTGCGTGTCATGCGCAGGCCGCGCAATGAACTGCGCCCCCAGGGGCAGGCCGGTGGGCCCGTCCGCTATAGGGAATGACAGCGAGGGCGCATGCAGCAGACTCCAGAGCGCGCCGAAGCGAGCATCGCCCGCAGACTCCAAACCTTCGTCGGCCTCACCGGCTGCCGGCGGATAGAGAATCAAATCCACCTGATCGAACAGATCGTACAAGGCGGCCTCTGCGGCGCGAACCTGCTGGCGCATCGCCATGTATTCGTCAAACGACACCGTCAGCCCCTCGGCCAAGCGCGCCTGCAGGCGCGGGCTTAACTTTTCAGGACGGTCGCGCAGCTCGTTGCCCAGCGTCCGCCGCGCTTCGTACATGAAAAGCCGCGGCTGCATGACGGTGGCAATTTCCATTGGCTCGGGCATGCGCAGGTAGGTGACCGTATGCCCCGCCTGTTCTAACTTGCGCACGTATGCGTCGATGGCATCGGCCATCCCGCTACGCAGGTAATCCCATTGACGCGACTGCAGTACGGCAATGCGGAAGCGTCCCGGCGCCGCCGGCACCGTCGCCTGCCCATGCAGTCCCATAGCCGCCTGGGCGATATCGTCCACAGTACGAGCGATCAGGCCGATCGTGTCTTGTGAGGGACTCAGCAGCTTCAAGCCTGCTGCAGGAAAGAAACCGAAGGTCGGCTTGAAGCCGGCCACCCCGCAGTACACCGCTGGTCTCACAATGGACCCCGTAGTTTGCGTCCCGAAGGCAAACGGCACCATCCCGCCTGCCACGGCGGCTGCGGAACCGCTGGACGACCCACCCGGCGTGTGGCTAAGCCTCAAGGGGTTACGGGCGGCACTGGGCGTCTGAGTGGCGAACTCGCCTGTCGCCACCTTGCCCAGCAGCACGGCCCCGTTGCTACGCGCCATTTCCACACAGGCCGCATCCAGGTGGGGCTGGTGGCCCTTGTAGATGGGCGAACCATATTCCGTGGGATAGCCGGCGGTGTCGATCACATCCTTCACCGCATACGGTATACCGTGCAGGAGCCCCGGCGCCGCGGAACGGGCGGCTTCCAGGGCGCGCTGCGCATCCCAGGACACAAACGCCAGGATTTCAGGGTTAAGTTCCTCGATGCGATCCAGGAATGCCTGCGTGACGGCCTCCGGACTCAGCTCACCCAGTTCCATTGCCCGGGAAAGTTCCGCAATAGATAGCGTGTGAATCAAATCCTGGGCGATACTCATTCGAGGGTGATTCCTGCTTCTTGAATGACTTTGGCCCATTTGTCGTGCTCGGCACGCACAAACGTGTCGAAATCTTCAGGCGAACTGCCGTCGGGCTCGGCGCCTTGTGCCAGCAGCTGACGCTTCACTTCTTCATCGTCAAGAATCGCCAGCAGGCCTTTGTTCAGCTTCTCAATGATTTGCGGGTCGACTCCTGCCGGAGCAAACAGGCCGAACCAACCGGTGACCTCGTAGCCAGGCAGACCCTGATCTGCGATGGGACCGACTTCAGGAAGCAGCGGCGATGCCTGTGTGGAGGTCACGCCCAGCGCGCGCAGCTTGCCGGATTCGATATGTGGCAGACACAGAGGCAGGTTGCAGAACATGGCGTCGATACGGCCCGGAAGCAGATCGGCCAGTGCGTCACCACCGCCCTTGTAGGGCACGTGCAGCATCTTTATGCCGGACAGATTCGAGAACAGCTCGCCCGACAGATGCATGCTGCCGCCATTGCCCGTGGAAGCGTAAGTCAGCTCGCGCTTCTTGGCCAGCTCGATGAATTCGGACACGGACTTCGCCGGTACATCCGGGTGCACGACGAGCACGTTCGGCACCTTGGCGATATTGGAAATGGGGGTGAAGTCTTCTATGCCGAACTTGATGTTCTTGAACAGACTGGGGTTGACCGCGTTGGTGCTGGTGGGCCCAACCAACAGGGTGTAGCCGTCAGGTGCGGCCGCGGCCACTTCAGCAGCGCCGATATTGCCACCGGCTCCGGCTTTGTTGTGCACGACAAAAGACTGGCCGAGCGACTCGCTCAGACCGTTGGCTGCAATACGCGCCAGCAGGTCGGTCACGCTGCCGGGGCCAAAGGGAACAATCATGGTCACCGAACGCTCGGGATACTTATCGGCCGCCTGAGCGCTTGCCACAGAAGGAAACAGGCTTGCCGCTGCCGCCAGCGTCATCCCGACGCCCGCCAGAAGGGTTCTTTTCAGTATTGGATGAGTCATTTTTCAGCTCCTTTGGAGGCGGTTTACTGATTAGAAACACTCAGAATACGAACGGGCTGCTATTCTTGTCCAATTCTAAATAAGTAGCGATTAATTCTGTGAGCAAATTAATTAGCCTGCTCGATGCGCGGCTGTTGCAGACCTTTATTGCAGTGGCCGAAGAGCGTCACTTTGGACGGGCCGCCAAGCGGCTGCATCTGTCCCAGCCGCCGGTCAGCCAACGGATCCGACAACTGGAAGAGGAACTGGGTGTTCAACTGTTCATCCGCAGTACCCGTCAGGTCACGCTGACTCAGGCGGGCAAGGAGCTCTATGAGCGCGCTCTGCGGCTGGTTCAGGAGGCCGCCGCTGCCGAAGCCGCACTCAGACGTTTCGGAAGTGGGGAACAAGGGGAGTTGCGCATCGGCTTCACCCGCACCGTGGCTTCGCAGTTACTGCCTCGGCTGCTGGCTTACTATCACGAGCACAAACCTGACGTGAAGCTCATCCTGCATGAGGACTGGTCAACCCAGCTCCTGAAGCAGGTATTGCAGGAACAGCTGGATATCGCCTTGCTACGCCGCTCGACCGCAGGAATACATGCCGGCATTCAATTTATCTTGGTGCAACGGGAAGCCCTGTGGCTGGCGGTGCCCAAAGGCCATCGTTTCGCACGCCGGAGAAAAGTGCATCCCCGCGAGCTGAATGAAGAGGCCATGGTGGGATACAGCCCGTCCGCCGCACAATATTTCCATGAAACGCTGGAAGCGGTCATGGCTCACTATGGCATTACGCCGGACATCCGGCATCTGAGCGCGGTGCCGACCGTTTTAGCGCTGGTGGACGCCGGGATGGGCGTTGCGCTGATACCGCGCTCGGCGGCCCCTTTGCGTGCCGCAGATACCGTTGTGCTGCCGTTGGACGACCCTGATGCGGTGGCCAATGTCGACCTCTATGCGGCAATACGCAAGGGAGACGCAGGCCCGCTGGTGAGCGGGGCGATCGATGCGCTGTTAACTTTGGATCACGGCGGGCCCGCGCCCGGTTATCTGCCGGCTTCGGGCGCCTCTAGCCTTGTCGGAGTACGGGCTGCGACCGCCGCCCATACTTCAGCGGCGCCCCGTTGCTGAAGCAGGTCCGCAATGGCGCTGAGCGTAGCGCCCGTCGTCATAACGTCGTCCACAATCATCACCGCCCGGCCTTGCAGGCGGGCGTCGCAGCGGTACAGCCCTTCGACTTCCCTTCGACGCTCACGCCGCCCGAGACTTTTCTGACCCTGGCCCTCGTGAGCGCGGTGAATCAAACCCGGCTGCCATTCCCAACCCATTCTGACGGCGAGAGCCCGGCCCAGCTCCGCCGCCGGATTGAATCCCCGCAATATCAGCGAGCGCCGGCTTGCCGGCACGCCTGCCACCAGCATCGGAGACGTGCGCTTGGATGAGTGCAGATCAATCGCCGTTTGGCAACGCTCGGCCAGCATGCCGGCAAGGACGACTGCACAGGAGAAGCGCCCTTGCACCTTGAGGCGCTCGATCAGCAGGTCGCCCGGCCAGTGATAATCGAAGGCGGCGATCACGCGCTCCAGGGCCGCAGACAGATCGGGACAGTCGGGACAATCTGGATGTCCGGCCGCCGGCTTACCGCGCAGAGCCACGGCACATCGCGGGCAACGTCGCACTTCTTCCTTATCTGCCGTCACCGCCTCGCAACAATACCGGCACAATCCGCCGGCTGCCCGGCTGCCACACAACAGACAGGCCACCGGTAAACGGTCGCGCGTCCGGCGCAGCCAGCATTGGAATTCGCGCAGCATGGATAGATGGGCCATAATGGATGCAATCCCGTCAAGATCTTCTCGATCTAAGCACAGGGTTCATCGCCCACGCCAGTGCCAGTTCACGCAGATGTCACAGTCAACTTTTCTTTCCATCAATGCCAGCCACGTGCGCCAGCAGTTCGATCGCCGCGCGCCGCTGGACGACGCCCAGTTCCTTTACGGTGAAATTTCCGCCCGCATGCTGCACAGGCTGGGTTATATCCGTGTCAAACCGGGCAAACTGCTGGACGCCGGCTGCGGCGCGGGGCATGCCATCGAGCCCTTGCGCGTGCACTACCCCGAAATGGAATACACGGGCCTGGACAACAGCCCTGCGCTGCTTGCCGTCGCCAGACAGCGTTACCAGTCCAAGCCCGGTCTGTGGCAGCGGCTGCGCAACAAGCCCATGCTGCCGGTGGATTTCATCGAAGCCGACATGGCCGACAGCGCGCTGCCTCCCGAAAGCTTTGATCTGGTGTGGTCGAACATGGCGCTGCACTGGCACCCCGCACCGCACGAAGTATTGGCGGAGTGGCGGCGCATCCTCAAGCCCGGCGCACTGGTGATGTTCTCGTGTCTGGGCCCCGGTACCCATGCCGAGCTGCGCAAGGCGCTGACACAAGCGGGTCTGCAAACCGCCACGCCGCCTTATGTGGATATGCACGACTTTGGTGACATGCTGGTCGAGCTGGGTTTCGCCGACCCGGTCATGGATCAGGAAATCATCACACTCACCTACCGCAGCCCCGAAAAGCTGCTGTCGGATATCCACCTGTTGGGCGGGAACCCGAACCCGGAACGCAAGCCCGGTCTGACGGGGCGTGCCTGGCGCCGGCGGCTGCTGGACGCACTGGAGTCACAACGGGGAATGGACGGCACAATACGCCTGAGTCTAGAGGTCGCCTATGGGCACGCGTGGCGCGGTAACAGCCTGCGCGGGCCCCGCGGGGAAACGCGTATTTCCATAAGTTCAATCGGCCGCACCCCGCCCAAACCCGGCGACCCCACCGTTCGCCCCCGCCGCGACGACGGAACCTGAAAGTGGGGTCAGACCCCACTTTTGTTCCACTTTTGCTAAGAAGAAGAGGAGGCGGCGAGGCTTCTGCGGCGTGAGGCGTCGATGCCCAGCTGTTTGAGCTTGCGGTAGAGGTGGGTACGCTCAAGGCCGGTGCGCTCTGAGACGCGGGTCATGCTGTGGTTTTCACGGCCCAGGTGATATTCGAAGTAGATACGTTCGAATTCATCGCGAGCGTCGCGCAGTGGTTGGTCGAGCGAAATCGCGCTGAGGGGTGAGACGTTTTCCTGAGCCGGGGGTTCGGCTTCGCGCGCAGCCGCAGAGGCTGCCGGCGCCGCAGCCGCGGCACCCGGGGCGGGACGGTTACTGCCTGGCGTCTCGCCACCCACCGCTGGGGGAGCCCCCGTGACTGCCGGCTTTGCCAGCGCGGAAGCGATGGTTTTCAGCAGCTTTTGCAGGGTGATGGGTTTTTCCAGGAAATCGACCGCACCGATACGGGTGGCTTCCACCGCTGTGTCGACGGTGGCGTGACCGCTCATCATGATGACAGGCATGTCGAGCAGCCCTTGAGCCGCCCATTCCTTAAGCAGGCTGACACCATCGGTATCCGGCATCCAGATATCGAGCAGCACGAGATCCGGCCGGAAACTCTGGCGGGCGGCGCGGGCCTGAGCAGCATTTTCCGCGAGTTCCACACTATGACCCTCGTCATACAGAATCTCGGACAAGAGCTCGCGAATTCCAATTTCGTCGTCAACAACCAGAATTCTGGCCATAAAGCGTCACCTAACTAATTTTGCTCATTATCGTTTGCCGGAACGGCTTCGTCCAGAGACGCCCCGGTACCGGCCAGGCGCGTCAGCAGCAAGGATACCCGCGCGCCTCCTTCTCGTCGGTTGGCAAGGTCGATACTGCCGCCGTGCTCTTCTACAATCTTTTTCACTATAGCAAGCCCCAGGCCGGTACCCGTCACCTTGGTGGTGACATACGGTTCGAACACCCGATCCACCACCTGCGGCTCAAAACCCGGCCCGTTATCCGCCACAATGATACGTACTGCCTGGCGCTCGGACGCGTCACCCGTCTGGGCCTGCACAAGCTTGGTCTGCACGTAGATACGAGCTTCCTTGCCGGAATGCTGCTGTTGTGCCGCGTCGCGCGCATTCCCTAGCAGATTATGTATCACTTGACGCAATTGCGTCACGTCGCCCTCGACCAATGGCAGCTCGGGAGCAAAGTCGACCTCCAGCGAGACGCCTTGCTCGCGTACCGCGGTCGCGTTGGGATCCCAGCCATATAGGGTCAGTACATCACCGATCAGCTCGTTGATATCCACCGGTTGCATCTGGGCCGGCGGCGTACGCGCATATTCGCGGAAGTCGTCCACCATCTTCTTCAGTGACGTGACCTGATTCACGATGGTGTTCGTGGCCCTTTGCAGCATGGCCGCGTCTTCTTCGTTCAGGCGATCAGCAAGTTTCATGGCCAAACGTTCGGCCGACAGCTGGATAGGCGTTAACGGATTCTTGATTTCGTGCGCCAGCCGGCGCGCGACTTCGCCCCAGGCCACCGTACGGTTGGCGGAAATCACTTCGCTGATGTCATCAAAGACTACCAGATATCCGTTACCGCGCCCATCGATGCGCAGTTCCGTGCCTCGGGCGAGGATCGTGACCACATGGCGGCGCAGCGCGTCACCCTCGCCGGAGATTTCCAGCTCGAACTGATGTTGCCAGAAGGGTCGCTGCGAATCCATCGCTTCATGGGCCGCAAACGACTCGCGGATATTCTTGGCGAGTGCGAAGGCGCCCTCGACGGTTTCCAGCGGCCTGCCCTGCACCGACCGCAGATCAGTGCGAAGAATGGACTGAGCCCCCTGGTTGAACATCGCCACCCGAAAGTTCTCGTCGAAGACCAGAACCCCCGAAGACAGATTACCCAGAACCGACTCCAGGTACACATTGCTGCGCTCAAGCTGCTGACGGTTGCGCTCAACCTGCCGGCGCGCCTCTTCCAGCTGCCGGGTCATCGCGTTGAACGACCGGGTAAGCTGACCGATCTCATCATTGCGCGGCGGCTCGGGCAATGGCCGGTAATCTCCCACCCCCACCGCCTGAGTGCCACTGGCCAGCGCCAGCAAGGGCCGCACCAGACGGCGCGAAATGGCCAGTGCCGCCACCACTGCCGCAAATACCGCCAGCAACAGCGCAAGCGTCAGCGTAATGCCGTAGAGTTTACGCAGCCCCAGCCGCGATAGGGCCAGCTCCTGGTAATCGCGAAAACCTTCCTGCACTTGACTGGCGTTGTGCGCAATACGTTCCGGCACCGGTTCGATCACTTGCAGCCAGCGGGTGTCAGGGGCCACGCCCAGCATGGGCGCATAGCGATTCATACCCGTAATGGGCACCACCACACGTAGCTGCAGGGCGCCGCGCAAGCGCGATTCAGGAGTCAATTCCTCGCTGCCGGCAGTATCTTCCACCAACTCCGCCGCCGAGTAATTGCGTGAAACGCGTAGCTGATTAAGGACGGAAGGCGGAGGAAGGTCCGGCAGCAGCTGGCCGAATTCTGCGGAAGAGAACGCCACCAGGCGGTTATTGCCCGTGAACACCAGCGCCTCGGACACCTCGCTGCTTTCCCGCAGGCTGCTGATGACCAGCGCCATATCCATATCACTGCTGTTACTGAGTCGTGCCGCCATGTTGCGCGCCCGCACGTTCAGGTCGGCCAGCTGAGTATCCAGCGCTGCCCGGCCGAGATTCAGGCCCGCTTCCAGCGCGGTGTCCACGCGCACGTTGAACCAGGACTCGATAGAACGCGACATGAACTGTACCGACAGCACATAAATGAGCGCCCCGGGCAGAATGCCGATCAGCGTAAAGTACAGCGCGAAGCGCGAAGTCAGACGCGCCCCGAACTGACGCTTGCGCACCTGACGCAGCAGACGCATGCCCAGCACCACCACCCAGGTGAGCATCGCGGCAGCCAAGATGCCGTTGAGCACCAGCAGCACGTCGTACTGCTGGGCGAAGCGCGATGCATTGCCGGTCGACCACACCAACAAGGCAAGCAACGACACAGCGCTGACCGCCGCAACGATCAGGGTGATGCGCGAAGTCCAGCGCACTAGCGCGGGAGCTCGCCGCCGGAGATCGAAAAGCTGAAGTCTTTCCATGGGGTAGAAAGCGACCAGGCACTGCTGTTGAGTGCATGCACCCTGAAGGGGCGCGCCAGAAGGGAAGTATCCAGCCGTACACGCATCCGGCCGGTGTACAGCACATCCGTTTCGAGGTCGGCGCTGGGTACGACCCCCCAGCCCCGGATATTCCGTACCAGCGACAAGGCGTCGTCGAGCGAAGGCTCCGGCAAGGACAGCTCGCCCGTGCCAATGCGCCACTGACGCGTCAGGGCGTTGTAAACCACGCGCCAGGTCTGCTGCGTCTTGATGACGTCCTTATCGAACCACCAACTCCGCGGTTTCACAATCTCGATATCTGCCGTGAAATAGAGTGTCACCCCGCGCTCGGCAGAGGACCGCAGCTCATCTGACAAAGGCAGGTGCACATCTGCGTCGATATTCAGCCAGCCGTCCGCCAGCACGGGTTCAATGCGCAGAACCTCCGGGTCGCCAGAAGGCACTTCCTGCGCCTGCGCCACACCCAGGAAGAAGACCAGAATCAGAGAGAGCATTCGTCGAAACAGCATGACGGCCCTGCACGCTCGCAAAATGGAGACAGCTGCCATTGTTGTCGAGTCAAGCATTCTTGGCAAACAAGGCATAGAAAAAACCGTCCCCTTCATTTCCCTGCAGCGGCAGAATCTGCCCGGGCGCCGGCAGCCGAGTGGCGTCGGCATGCCTGCCGGCGAAGGCCTCCGCCTGCCGCTCGCCCTCTTCTGGAAATATCGAGCATGTGGCATAGAGCAGATGCCCCCCGGGGCGCAGCGTCTGCCACAAGGCTTCCACGATGCGCCGTTGCAACGCGGCAGTGCGCGCCACATCAGCATCGCGGCGCAGCCAGCGGATGTCCGGATGGCGCCTGACCACGCCCGAGGCGGTACATGGCACATCGGCCAGAATGGCGTCGTAGGGCTCGCCATCCCACCATGCCTGCAAGTCGGCGGCATCGGCCGCCTGCAACCGCACGTTTTCGTGCATCAAGCCCAGACGCTCCAGGTTCTCGCTCACTCGCGCAAGGCGGGTGGGGTCGGAATCCAGCGCAGTCAGCCGTAAGTCCGCCCGCTCCAGCAAGTGCGCCGTCTTTCCACCCGGCGCGGCGCAGGCATCCAGCACCCGCATATTGTCAGCCACCGGCAACAACTGCCCCGCCAGTTGTGCGGAGAGGTCTTGCACCGACCACCAACCCTGCTCGAAACCCGGCAGGGCGTGGACGGGCCGCGGCTCCGCCAGCACGATGGCTCCATTCCGGGGCGAAGACGCCTCAATGCCGGCGGCCCGAAAGGCGTCCAGCACATGCTCGACTCGCGCACGACGCGCGTTGACACGCAGTGCCATGGGCCCCGGGAGGTTAGAGGCCTGTAGCAGTTCTTGCCAGTACTCGGGATACGCCTGTTGCAGACGATCCACCCACCAGCGTGGGTGGTTATATCGTGCTACCGGATTTTCTAGTGCCTGCGCTAAAATAGTGGGTCTTTCGCGCATAAAACGGCGCAGCACACCATTTACCAAGCCCTTGAACGGTTTGAGTTTTTTGTGGTGGCCGGCAGCCCGCACGGCTTGATCCACCACCGTATGAGGCGCGTAAACAGGCACTTCCCGGCCCAGATAGACGGCCGTCTTGGGGTCAGCCGCCTGTACGGCGGTATCCAGCAGGGTAAGCGCTACCTTCAGCAGCGCATCCAGCAATGGGGTGGGCGGTTTGCGAGGTACCAGGATTTCACGCAGCACCGTAGCGGTACCCAGGCGCCGCATCACATGGAAGGACACGGCTTGTGCAGACGCCCTTAGAGGCGTTTCGGTGGCGGCCAGTGTTTCAGACAGCGAACGGCCCGCCAGCACGGCCTGCACGTTCTGCGCAGCGGCAAGCAAAGTGTCGGAAAGCGAGATCCGGCTTGGCCGGGAAAGCGTATCTTGCACGAGCGCAACAACCCATAAAGGGAAAATCGTATCATTTTTCACAAAGAGCGCATTGCTCAACGAGGTCATCCATGAGTTCCCCTAAAGTCGGCTTTGTCAGCCTTGGCTGTCCGAAAGCGCTGGTCGATTCCGAACGCATCCTCACGCAGCTGCGGATGGACGGCTATGCCATCACACCCGAATACGACAATGCCGACGTGGTGGTGGTCAACACCTGTGGCTTTATTGACAGCGCCAAAGCGGAGTCCCTGGATGCCATTGGCGAGGCGATCGCCGAAAACGGCAAGGTCATCGTCACGGGATGCATGGGGGTGGAAGAAGGCCTGATCCGCGACGTTCACCCCGCCGTACTCGCCGTCACCGGCCCCCAACAATACGAACAGGTGGTGCGCGCGGTCCACGAAGCGGCGCCGCCCAAGCACGAGCACAATCCTTACGTCGATCTGGTGCCGCCCCAGGGCGTGAAACTTACCCCGCGCCATTACGCCTACTTGAAGATCTCGGAAGGCTGCAACCACCGCTGCAGCTTCTGCATCATCCCATCAATGCGCGGCGATCTGGTCAGTCGGCCGATAGGCGACGTGATGGGTGAAGCCGAGCGCCTGGTGCGCGCGGGCGTGAAAGAGCTGCTGGTAATTTCGCAGGACACAAGCGCATACGGGGTGGACGTCAAGTTCCGTACCGGTTTTTGGGACGGTCGGCCCCTCAAGACCCGCTTCACCCAGCTTGCCGAAGCGCTGACCGATTTCGGTGTGTGGGTACGTCTACACTATGTATATCCATATCCGCATGTGGACGAAGTGATCCCGCTCATGGCGGAAGGCAAACTGCTGCCCTACCTGGATATTCCCTTCCAGCATGCCAGCCCGCGCATCCTGCGGGCCATGAAGCGCCCTGCCTTCGAAGACCGCACGCTGGCGCGCATTCACCAGTGGCGCGAAGCCTGCCCCGATCTCACTCTGCGCTCAACATTCATTGTCGGCTTCCCAGGTGAAACTGAAGAAGACTTTCAATACTTGCTCGACTGGATGTCGGAAGCGCAACTCGACCGCGTGGGCTGCTTTCAGTATTCACCTGTAGAAGGCGCACGCGCCAACGAACTGCCCGGCCAGGTTCCTGACGAGGTCAAGCAGGAGCGCTGGGAACGCTTCATGGTGCACCAGCAGGCGATTTCCGCTGCACGGCTGGCGAAGAAGGTGGGCCGCGAGATCGAGGTGCTGATTGATGAAATCGACAAAGACGGCCCTGTCGGCCGCTCCAGTGCCGATGCCCCGGAAATCGACGGCAATGTCTTCATCACTACCGCGCGCACGCTACAACCGGGCGACTTAATTCGCGCACGCGTGACGGATTCCGACGAATACGATTTGTACGCGGAAGAAATACAGGGCTGATCAGAACAAGGCCACGCCCGGTGTGGCCACCCTGACCCGGTACACAGAGCTGGAAGCGGTGACATAAAGCGAGCGCATGTCATCGTCGCCCCAAGTGAAATTGGCGGTTTTCTCGGGGATCTCAATGACACCCAGGCAGCGCCCCTGCTCGTCGAACGCCTGTATCCCTGCACCACCGGTGCAAAATAGCGTTCCCGCCGAATCCATTTTGAGCCCATCCGGCACACTTTGCCCGTCACATTCCACTGCCGCCCAAATATCGCCCCCGGCTGCGTTGCCTTCTGCGTCCAAGGTCCAGCGGCGGATATGGCGCCCAAGCGTATCGTTGACATACAGATGACGTTCTTGCCGATCCAGGCACAAGCCGTTGGGCTGTTGGAAGTCGTCGGCTAATAACGTCAGTCGGCCATCAGGATCCAATCGGTACACGCCCTGCCACGACAATTGCTGCGGCCGTTTGACCCCCACCAGTTCATGGGTGCGGCCGTAGCTTGGGTCAGTGAAATAGATGCGCCCGGCGCTATCCACCACCACATCGTTAGGGCTGTTCAGTTCGCTCCCCTCGAAATGAGACGCCAGCACCGTCAGGGATCCATCGGCTTCGCAGCGAACCAGGCGGCTGTTGGCGTGTTCGCATGACAGCAGGCGGCCCTGGCGATCAAAGGTGTTGCCGTTCGCCATGCCGGAGGGTTCCCGCAGTACGGAAACCCCTTGCCCGGGCGCCCAGCGCAACAACCGGTTTGCCGGGATATCGCTGAAAACCAGGTAGCGCCCCGTTGTATGCCAGGCCGGCCCCTCTACAAAACGAAAGCCGTCCGCGATGCGCTCTACCTGCAACCGGGCGCCGACGCGTTCCTTGAAGTCGTTATTCAAAGCAAGCAAATCCTTCGTGAGTCGCTGCAAAAGCCAGCACCATTTTGGCGCAAGCGGCCGGTTCCAGAGACATGATGGTGTGCGTGGAATAGTTCATTCTTACCAGCTTGAAGTCGGGCACGGTATTGAGCAGTAACTGCATTTGCTCATCGTCAGCCACCTTGGCATCGGCCGGATACAGCCCCAGCATAGGCGCCTTGATACCTGGAAGCGCGTCGCGCAGATCCACCACCTCAGCCAGCTCAGATAAGGCGATCATGGCCTCCACAGACGATTTGCCGATTTCCTCTGCATAGAATTGCTTCAGCCCTTCGTCGGTGCCCGGCGGAAAGCGCAGATCGTCGTTGGCCGCCGCCGCCCAGGCGCGAGGCCCCATCTTGCGCAGGGCTTCTTGCCAGGACGCATGCCCGAAGGAGAAAGTGTCGGTGACATACTTGTTGTGCCAGACGCCGGAAGCCACGCAAGAGAGCGTGCGGACGCGCTCGGGATAGTGGCTGGCCAGACCCATCCCTATCATCCCGCCCAGCGATTCCCCGCAATAATGCACGCTGTCGATCTCCAGGTGGTCAAGCAGATCAACGAGGTCCTCAAGAAAACCTTCCACCGTGTAGCCCGTCTTGGGATCGAAATCCAGGGGCGACTGGCCCAGGCCGCGAAGATCGGGGCGCAGTATCTTGAAATGCCGCGCCAGGTAGGGCACCCAGTTGTACCAAAACTTGCCGGATCGCGAATAGCCGTGCTGCAGTAACAAGTATGGTCGATTCTTCCATGCATCGGTAAAGTCATCGATGCAATAGTGCAGGGTCGGCTTGTTGGGTCTTTTGAGGAGCGGCACGTTGATCTTCCTTTGAAGGTTATTCGGGCTTGACACCGGCGCGCTCTGCCAGAGCGGCCCATTTATCGATTTCTTCGCTGATGAAGGCTTCGAACTCATCACCCACCATAAGGCGGGGCTGCACGCCAAGCTTCTTGATGGCGTCACGAAACTCCGGGTTGCCCACAACCTTGGCCATTGCGCTCTGCAGCAGGCTCAGGGCCTCGGCATTCACCCCCGCCGGCGCCAGGATGCCGTACCAGGCCAGCGCCTCGAAGTTGGGAATCGTGTCACTGATCTGCGGCACATCGGGCAGGATCTGGTCGGCGCCTTCCCCTGTCAGCCCCACCGCCACCAGCTGACCCGACTCGATGAACGGGATCGATGAAGTCAGGTTGTTGATGATGAAATCCACCTGGCCCGCCAACAGCGCCTGGGTTGCAGGCGCCGCCCCCTTGTAGCCGACCTGCTGGAACGGGGTGCCGAAATGGTCGGCCAGCATCTGCACGGCTAAGTGATTGGCGGTACCGGTTCCCGGTGTACCGTAGAACATGGGTTTGCCGCGGGTCTTGGCGAGCTGGTGGAGGTCTTCCACCGTTTTGATGCCCAGATCGGGGCGGGCTACCAGCACGTAGGGCGCACTCCCCAGCATGCCGACGGGGTCGAAATCATCTATAGGGTCAAAAGGGAGATCGGCGGTGGTATTGGGAAGAATGGCGTGGCCGTTCGCCACCAGAAGCAACGAATACCCATCGGGGGCCGCATTAGCGATATAGGCGCTGCCGATAATGCCCCCCGCCCCGGCCCGGTTCTCTACAACAAAAGTCTGTTGCACTTCCTGTTCCAGAAACTTCGCCAATGTGCGCGCGAGTAGATCGGTCGGCCCGCCGGGTGCAAACGGCACAACGATCTTGACAGCCCTGTCGGGGTAGCCGGCCGCCTGCACCAGCGGGGTGAACGCCATACACAGGGCACTGAAGATGCTCAATAAGGCCTTTCTCATGATGCCTCCTCCATAGGTTCCGACCGCCGGTCTGCGCCGGGTTGGATCAGGGTTCGGGAATGCGCTCCAGCTTCTGCAGGCAGCGCACCGTCCCCGGCCGCTGCTTGTTGGGAAACACCAGCGGCCATGCCGTATGGCTCACTTCTCCCACATAGATATCGCCGCGTGAATCCATCGCCACACCGTGTGGCGCAATGAAGGAGCCAGGGGCGGTGCCGGCTCCTGTGAATGAGCCCAGGCGGGCCAGCAATTTTCCTTCTCGGTCCAAAATACTCAACCGTGGCCCGATGCCGGGGTGCGACACATTGACCGACATAAAAGGGCCCAGCTCGCCCACCAGAAACAGCGGCCGGCCACCCCGACATGAGCAGAACAGCCCGCAAGGCCGATGCATGTCGTGCCATTGCGTCTCAAATCGCCCTTTGCCATCGAACACCTGTATGCGGTGGTTCTCGCGGTCGGCGACATAGACCCAGCCGTCGCTGTCGGCGACGATGTTGTGAACGATATTGAACTGCCCCGGCCCCGTGCCGGGCTCGCCCCAGGTCAGCAAATGCTTACCGTCGGGCGAATACTTGTGCACGCAGGCATTGCCGTAGCCGTCGGACACGTAGATATCGCCATTGGGCGCAAGCGCAGTATGCGTACAGCGATGAAACGGCACACCGCTCATGTAGGGGGTCGACTTGCCCGGCGT
The DNA here is from genome assembly GCA_029268265.1 of Alcaligenaceae bacterium. GTDB lineage: Bacteria > Pseudomonadota > Gammaproteobacteria > Burkholderiales > Burkholderiaceae_B > Yanghanlia. Next base: position 47,504 of record JAJUGH010000001.1, read on the forward strand.
ACCGATTTCCAGCAGAACCCGCCCGTGCGTGTCGCACTTGCGCACGAAATGCCCGCCATCGTCCGTGAGATACAGGTGATCATTCTCGTCGATATGGATCCCATGCGCGCGTGGGTAATCGCCTTCCCCCCAAGATCTTAGGAAGTTACCTTCACGGTCGAACACCACCATGGGATGCACACCCCGGTTGAACACGTACACATTGTCCTGGCTGTCGACGGCCACTCCCCCGACTTCCTTCAAATCCCAGCCCTCGGGCAGGTTTCCCCATTGCTCCACCACCCGATACCGGAACTTTCCCTCGCCCATGACAAATGCCATATCGGCCCTCTTCGCTCTTCAACGCAACTTAGGTTGCGATATAATTCTTAGGCCCGCTGGAATTTTTGTCAAGCAGATATGCATCGTCCGGCCGGCAACACAACATCATCAGGAGACAACCGTGCACGTATTCATGGCGGGGCGCCTGCCCCAGGCAGCGCTGGATCGGCTGGAACAGGAAGCCGGGCTGACGCTGAGCATTCACGACGCTCCGGACGCAAAGGACATGGCGAAGGCGCTGGAGCATGCGGATATCCTGCTATTGCGGGCGACTCCGGTGTTAACCGCTACGCACATTGAGGCCGCGCGCCGGCTCAAGGTGGTGTCCCGTTACGGCGTAGGCTACGACAACGTCGATGTGACCGCCCTCACGCACGCCGGTATCCCGTTGATGGTGGCAGGCAATACCAACAGCACATCGGTGGCGGAAGGCGCTTTCTCCCTATTGCTGGCCGCCGCCAGGCAGACGCTCGCCTACGACCAGGCGGTACGCTCCGGGAACTGGAAAATGCGTGACAGCTGCCACGCTATGGAAATCGACGGCAAAAGTCTTTTGCTGATTGGCTTTGGCAGGATCGGCCGGAAGATGGCGCAGCTTGCCCAGGGGTTCGGCATGCAAGTGCGTGTCCATGACCCCTTTGTAACGGAACAGGCAGTGTTGGCCGCGGGCTGCCGTCATGAAGCCGACCTGGATGCAGCGCTGGTCACGGCGGATTTCATCAGCCTGCATCTCGGCCTTTCACCCGACACGAACCAACTTCTCAATACCCGGCGACTGGAACGCCTTAAGCCCGGCGCGATTATCGTCAACACCTCGCGGGGCGGCTTAATCGATGAAGCGGCACTGGCACGATGCCTGAAGTCCGGCTTGATACGCGCTGCAGGAATCGACGTCTTTGCTACCGAGCCCATCGACCCACACAACGTACTGCTGGACGCGCCGAATGTCGTCCTGAGCCCGCACGCCGCCGGCTTGACCCGCGAGGCTGCCGACCGCATGGCGGTCATCACTGTAGAGAACGCCCTGGCAGCCGTAAAGGGCACGGCGGACAGCGCCTTGGTCGTGAACCCGGAAGTGCTGAAATCGCAGGCCCGCGGCTGATGCCCGGAAAAACCAGCCTGACGTCAGGTGGCCCAGCACGGGGCTGAGCTTCCCAGTGGCGCAGGAGGCAAAGCCCAGTGCGGCGGGGTGACCGACATACGCGCCACGGGCTCGAGTTGTTCCAGCATGCCGAAAGGCGAAGGTCGGCTGCGCAATACGGGGCGCAAGGCATCCACCGGCACCGGCGATGCCGGCGGCTCCTGTAAGCCCAGGCTCTGTACCCACATGGACGCCCGGGCCAGCGCAACCTTCACGTGATAGCTGCCGCCTGCAGTCGCGCGCCGTTCCAGCGCCGCCATGACGCCGAGCGCCCCAAGGTAGGCAGTCAGGTAGTCGTTAAGCAAATGCGTGGGGGCAAGACGGGGGCGCCCATCCTGCGCCTCACTCATGGCCACCCCGCTAACTGCCTGCCCCAAGGGGTCGAAGCCTTTCCTGGAAGCCCACGGCCCTTCCCAACCATAGGCACTGACGGACACGTAGATAATGCCTGGCCGCATGGCCGCTACATGCTGGGCCCCCAATCCGCGTTCGCTCATGCTGCCCGGACGCCACGACTGTACAAACACATCGGCGCGCCGTACCAGCGCCTTTAACGTTTGCAGATCGCGCTCGTCATGCAGGTTGATATAGGCATTGCGCTTCCCCAAACCGGTATCGATGATCTGCAGCAGCGAATCAGGATGCTCCGGCGACGACACGCGCAGCACATCTGCGCCGTGTTCAGCCAGGCTGCGGGTGATGCCCGGGCCGGCAATCACATGCGAAACATCCAGCACCCGCAAGTCGTCCAAAGGGCGCCGTTGCGGTTTTGGCGGCTCGGGCGGGCTGTCAGCAATTCTTTCCACTTCCACCACCGGCGTGTTCAACAGCCATCGCCCCTGTGGATGCTGTTCCCATTCCTCGCGGGTGCGCACCACCGCCGCAGTGGCGCCATGTTGAACGAAGGTCTCTTCCAACTCGCCGGCGTCACGTCCGCCAACCGCCGCAGTGATAGCGGCCACCGTATTAGGACAGTTCAACAGCTCGATAGCTTTGTCACGCAGGTGGGCGTATGCCCCCGCGATAAAGAACCACTTTCGATCACGTGTCTGATAAAACCCTGCCTTAAGTTCGCGCACCACGTCCAGACGCATCGGCACGGCATGGCCGCTCTGGCGTTGGAAAGTCAGTGGGCACAAACCGCAGAGGCTATGCAGCGCATCCACGGCAATTTCCTGACGTTCTCCCCCGGCATCACGCCAGCGCTGTGCCACGCCCAACGCGATCGCTGCACTGACACCGGCCGACGCGGCGCTCAAACGATGTACGGTCGCCACCGGCGGCTGCTCGCCCGACAACTGCAGACTGGCAGCGCGCTTCCAGTGTTCGCAGCGCAAATCCGCCAATAAGCCGTCGAGCGCGCGATGTGTGTCCTCATAAAACACTGCGACTGTGTTCATTGCGCCCATCCTTATTTTTCCAGGCGGATGTTGGACACCACCTTCTTCCACTTCGCCATATCCGCATCAATGCGCTTTTGGAATTCTTCGGGCGTGCTGCCTATCGGCTGGGCGCCCAACGCTTCCAAGTCACTGCGAACTTTCGGGTCTTTCAAGGCTTTGATAATTTCCTTGGCCAGCACATCGATGATTTCCTTGGGCGTACCCGCCGGCGCGCTGATGCCGAACCACGTATCCACCTCGAAACCCGGCACACCGGATTCGGCGATGGTGGGCACATCACCCGGCGGAATCCGCTCCAGCCCGGTGGTGGCGATGGCTCGCAAGGTGCCCGCCTTGATATGGGGAGTGGCGGTTACCGGATTGGCAAACATACACGAGATATGGCCGCCAAGAAGATCGGTCATTGCCGGCCCCTGCCCTTTATAGGGCACATGGCGGATGTCTATCCCCGCACTTTGCGCCAACAATTCCCCAGCCAGATGCGAAGACACGCCAAAGCCCGCCGAACCGTATGTCAGGGAGCCGGGCTTATCGCGCGCCAGCTGCAGCAGCTCGTCAAAGGTCTTAACCGGTAGCTGCGCGTTTCCAATCAACATGAAGGAAGACGACATCACCAGGGATACCGGCTCGAAGTCCTTCTGAAAATCATAGGAAAGGGAGCTGTCAAGAAACTGATTCCAGGTTTCAGCGATGTTGGACACCAGAAGCGTGTAGCCGTCGGGTTCTGCGCGGGCCGCTGCGGCTGCGCCGACCGTACCCGAGGCGCCGGGCCGATTCTCAACAATAAACGATTGCCCCAGCCCGTTTTGCAATGCATTGGCCACAATACGCGCCGATGCATCCGCGGGCCCTCCGGGCGAAAAAGGAACGATGATGTGGACGGGTTTGGTGGGGTAGTTTTGCGCCTGGGCGGGGCTGATAGATAGGAGCGCGGCAAGCAGGCATGCACCGCTGAGAAGCATTCGTGACATCATGAGGAGTCTCCCGTTATGCTTTAACGCAACAAAGGTTGCAATAAGAGCATTACAGAAAACGCCCTGGCTGTCACTGTGCGCATGCTCAGTGAAATCCCGTATAGGTTCGATCAAAGGCGGGCGAGAATAGCGGCGGCTTCGCGCTGCAGCGCCTCGACGGCCGGTTCCAGACTCGTCGGAAAACGCGACATAGGGCCGGTAATGACCAGCACCCCGATTAATGA
>JAJUGH010000002.1 GCA_029268265.1 Alcaligenaceae bacterium
AGCAGAAAGGCGGGCAACGTCAACAAATCGCCCCCACCTTCCAGAGCGTCCACGATACGCTTGAGCGCAACGGGCACCAGGACCGCGAAGACTTTGGCAATGACGAGCAGCACCAGCGCCACCGCCACGCGTCGACGGAACCGCCACAACACCTCACCCACGCGGCGAAAAAGCTCCCGCCGGGCGAATACAGATAAGGGAACCTCTGTGTCCGCGCCTGCGGCGCCGCCACCAGCCTTCTTCTGAACCATGGCCCGCGGCGGCAATCACCATGCCTGCTCAGGGCCTTCCCCTCTTCTACCGGCGCGCGCAAGGCGGTATGCTGCGCGCTGCACTTCTGGAACCTGAGCATGTCCGCAAGCAGTACACCGATCACATCCAACCGAGAAAGCCCTTATGCCTGGATGCGGCTGATTGCATCGCTAGTGCTCATGACCCTCGGCGGTTCCGGCATGTACGCCATCACGGTGATGCTGCCGGCCGTCCAGGCAGAATTCGCCGTTTCGCGCTCCATGGCGTCGCTTCCCTATACCGTCACGATGATCGGCTTCGGCCTTGGCGGCATCCTGATGGGAAAGCTGTCCGACCGACACGGGATCATCGTCACCATACTGACCGGTACGCTGGCCCTGAGCGCCGGCTATGTGCTTTCGGGGGCGGCGCCCGGCATCTGGACATTCACGCTGGCCCACGGCCTGATCGTGGGCGTGCTCGGTACCGCCGCCACGTTTGCGCCCCTGGTGGCCGACACCGGCCAGTGGTTCGACCGCCGCCGAGGCATTGCGTTGGCGATCTGCATGAGCGGCAACTATCTGGCCGGCGCGGTGTGGCCGCCCATCGTCCAGCATTTCATGCAGACCGAGGGCTGGCGCAGCACCTACGTGGGCATGGGGCTGTTCTGCCTGGTCGCCATGCTGCCGCTCACACTCTTCTATCGGCGCGCCACCCCGAATCTGGCCGCCGCCGCAACTGCGGCCTCGGCGACACGTACCGACTCCCGCCCCCATCTGCGCGAGATTGCTGCCTCTGATCCAGCAAGACCGCTCGGCATGTCCCCCGCCGCGCTTCAGACTCTGCTGAGCATTGCCGGAGTGGCTTGTTGCGTCGCCATGGCCATGCCCCAGGTGCACATCGTGGCCCTATGCGGCGATCTCGGCTATGGGCTGGCTCGTGGCGCCGAAATGCTGTCGTTGATGCTGGGACTGGGCATCGTCAGCCGGCTGGTGTCGGGATGGATCTCCGATCACATTGGCGGGCTGCGCACCTTGTGGCTGGGCTCGCTCCTGCAGGGTATTGCCCTGATCCTGTTCCTGAACAGCTCGGGCCTGACCTCGCTCTACCTTATTTCCGGCCTGTTCGGGCTCTTCCAGGGCGGGATCGTGCCCTCATACGCACTCATTGTGCGGGAGTATTTTGCGCCGGCGGAAGCCGGCACGCGTGTCGGAACGGTGCTCATGGCCACGCTCATGGGAATGGCACTCGGCGGGTGGATGGCAGGCGCACTGTACGACATGACCGGCAGCTATGATGCCGCCTTTTTGAACGGCATTGCATGGAACGCGCTGAACCTGCTGATTATCAGCGGCTTGCTCCTAAAGGCGCGAGGACTTAAAAAAATAATCAAGAATTACCCGTAAGTCTCTAATAAATCGCGCATTTCTCTGATATCATCGCATCCATTAGCGCTGCCGACCTGCCTTACGCCCATGCCCACCGCTTTCTTCTCCCGATTCGCTGCCCGCTCCCTGCTGTGTCTCGGCCTGGCAGCGCCGGCCTTTTCCGCGTACGCCGAACCCGATTTCGCCTCGATCGATGCGGCACTTCGCGCCGAAGTCGCATTGGTGGTCGACCTCGACCATGACACCACGGTCTACGCCAAGAATGTCGATCACCTCCGGCCCATTGCTTCCATCACGAAACTGATGACGGCCCTGGTGGTCGCGGAAGCGGGCCTGCCCATGGACGAAGTGCTCACCATTGCCGATGAAGACGTCGACCGCATGAGATTTTCGCGTTCCCGTCTGGCCGTGGGCACCCGCCTGACCCGCGGCGAAATGCTGCATCTGTCGCTGATGTCTTCCGAGAACCGCGCCGCCAATGCCCTGGGCCGCCATTATCCCGGCGGCCTTCCCGCATTCGTGCGCGCCATGAACGACAAGGCGCGTGCGCTGGGCATGCGTCACAGCCGCTTCGTCGAGCCCACCGGTCTGTCCAGCGACAATGTCGCCACCTCGCGCGATCTGGTGAAGCTTCTGCGCGCAGCAAACAATCATCCGGTGATCCGTCACTACGCGACCGACGACACGGAAGTCTTCGATGTCGGCCGCGGCCGGCAACTCACCTATAACAACAGCAATCGCCTTATTCGCCGCAAGGACTGGGACATCCGTCTCTCCAAGACGGGCTTCATCAACGAAGCCGGCGAATGTCTGGTCATGCTCACGCATATCGACGGCCGGGATCTGGCCATCGTGCTGCTGAATTCCAACGAGCGCTACTCCCGCGTACGCGACGCCACGCGCATCCGCAAGCTGGTGGAATCGAGCAGCCCTACGGTGGCCATGGCAAGAAACGGCTCCTGAGTCGATGTGCATAGCCTATCTGAGCCTGGGCGCCAACCCGCACTGGCCTGTCTTCATTGCCGCCAATCGAGACGAGTTCCATAAGCGGGCGGCCCTGCCCGCGGCGCCGTGGCCCGAACATCCTTCATTGATCGCAGGACGCGACCTCAGTGCCGGCGGGACCTGGCTGGGAATGACCCACGCAGGGCGATGGGCACTACTCACCAATTTCCGTGATCCCGGCGCTCATCGCGAGGATCGGACCAGTCGCGGTCACCTGGTGAGCGACTATCTGCTCGGTAATGCGGCGCCGCACGAGTATGCGAAGAAGGTCCACGCGCAATCAGATCAATACAACGGCTTCAATCTGCTGGTGGGCGACGGACTCAACGCCTGGTATGTCGGCAATCACAGCGCTGATCCTCCCTTGCGTCTGGCACCCGGCCGCTACGCCCTCTCGAACCACGCGCTGGATACGCCCTGGCCCAAGGTGGAACGATTGCGTGAGCAACTCGACCTGCTCATGCCCGTGGGAGATGAGCTGGTGCTGGAACCCGTGTACGCCGCATTGCGCGACACATCCCGCCCCGATGATGACGCGCTCCCGAATACGGGTGTGCCGCTGGATACCGAAAAATTGTTGAGCAGCATTTTCATCGTGAGTCCCAATTACGGAACGCGATGCTCGACCATCATTGCCCGGGATCCTGCCGGCCGTGGAATTTTCAGTGAAACGACCTATGATCCTCAGGGACAGGCGGTGGAACGGCACGACTGGCCGTTGAACTTCAGTGCACCGTAGGCGGCGTGTCGGGGTCTTCGCCACAAGCCGCCCCACCACTCTGGCGGTCCTGTTGCTCCAGCTCTCCATAGGCTGCCTGCCAGCTTCGTAGCGGCACACAGGTCTGCAGGCGAACGATGGCCTGCTCGATGAGAGCCGAATGCATTTCGTGCCCCACGCTCGAGGCGACATCCACCGTGGCATCTGCCTTGATGGAACTCAGATGCCGCATCATGTCTTCCACTTCTTTCAGCGGCAGCAGGCGATCAGCGGCGCCATGGAACAGATGGACCATGGTGGTTTCGGGCAAGGAAGCCGGCGTCTCGGAATAAAGCCCTGAAAATGCAAGGACCCGCCCCGCCAGGTCGGCATGCTGGCGACTGGCGTCCAGGGCCATGCGCGCCCCTTGAGAGAAACCGGCCAGGGCGGTCTGTTCACCTGAGATACCGTAATGTTGCTGGACCCGCCGAATGAAGACGACAAGTTCGTCGAGATGTGCCTCGTCGTGGGCGGGAGGCAGAATCAGCATGGCCAGGGGAAACGCTTTTTTCAGCGCGTCGGCCAAGGGAAACAGTTGTTCGGGACCGGCTGCTTCTCCGTGAAGCAGGACGAACAGGAGATTGGGTTTTTCTTCCTTGGGAACGAAGGCGAGCGTGGCGGAAAAATCGATGGCTGTCATGACCTGGGCGGATACGGGTATCCCTCATTTTACTTCGCATGAGGCGCAACGTCCTTGCCCCAGGGGATTTGTGGAACCACTGTCCATTACTGTATATTTGTACAGTGAAATAACAGAAGATGGTCTTCGCCATGAATCCCCAAGCCTTGCTGCATCGGCATCCTGAACGCATCCATCCGGCGTTGTGGCGCGCCACCCAATTGGCGCGGCCGACCCGCCCCACCGTGGCCACCGGCTTTGCAAGCCTCGACCACGCATTACCCGGCCAGGGCTGGCCCGTGGGCCAGATCATCGAACTCATGCTCGAGCAATCAGGCTGCGGAGAAATGCAGCTCTTTCGTCACGCCCTGGCGCGGCAATACCCCGAACGCAGCATCGCACTGGTACGCCCCCCTCATCCCCCCTGCATACAGGCCTGGGCTGCGTGGCAGCTTGCTCCGGAACGTCTGCTTTGGCTGCAACCTTCGTCCACCCCTGATGCCCTCTGGGCCACCGAGCAGATTATCCGGCACAACGTATGCGCCGCCGTCTTTTGCTGGGCCCACCCCATTCTTCCGGCCAGCTTGCGCAAGCTCCAGCTGCTGGCTCAGCAAAGCGACACCCTGTGCATCGTCTTGCGCCCCGCTTCAGCCGCCAGCCAGGCCAGCCATGCGGCCTTGCGGCTGGCCGTCCAGCCCCGCCGCCGGGGCATGCTGCTGCACATTCTCAAGCGTCAGGGCGCGGGCATTGCGCCCCCGCTCGAGCTTCAACTGTACGCCCCTGTCCGCAAGGCGGCTAATCATGATGTTGTGGATCTGCCTGAAATGGCCTGAAGGCGACTTGCAACCCCTGGCCTTGTCCATGTTGCAGTACAGCCCGCGGGTAGCCTGCTTCCGGCACGACTCCGTGGTGCTGGAAGTCGCAGGCAGCCTGTCGCTGTTCAAAGGCGTCCGTTCACTCTGCCGGCAGGTCCTGCATACCGCTCGCCAGCTCTCGCCCATGATACGCCTGGGCATGGCGCCTTCCGCCACAGGAGCCTGGTTGCTTGCGGGCGCCGCCGCCCCCAGGCGTGTCTTGCGTCCATCCACCCTGCAGCCATGCCTTGACCCTCTGCCAGTCACCAGCCTGCCGGAGTTTCTTCCCTACCAGCCATGGCTTGAAAACATCGGCTGCCTCACCCTGGGCAGCCTGCGCAAGCTGCCGCGGCAGGGCTTGCAACAGCGCAGCAGCCCCGTTTTGCTACATGGTCTGGACACCGCCTACGGCCGAACCTCTGAAAGCATTTCCTGGTTCGTTCCGCCCGGAACCTTTCGCCAGACCCTCGAGCCGGACTTTCACCTTCAGCAGGCCGATGCCATCCTGGCGGCAAGCCAGCCTCTGCTGCACGCGCTATGCGGCTGGCTGCACGGCCGGCAGGAAGCCCTGCATGAACTCACACTGCTGATGCACCACGAAAAGGGGCGTTCGGCCGTCGCACCCACCCCTGTGGCCTTGCGCTTCTCTGACGCCACCTGGCGAATCGAAGACTTCAATCGCCTGTTTCGGGAAAGCCTGCAACACCATCGGCTGCATAGGCGGATCGCCGCGCTGGAGCTCGTGGCGGGCACCCCGCATCCTCGCACTCCGGCCAACGACACCCTCTTCCCGGATCCGTCACGCCGAGCCCAGGATGAAAGCCGCCTGCTGGACCTGTTGTCGGCGCGCCTGGGGCAAGAGAACATCCGATGGCCCTGCCCCAATCCTCACCCCCTTCCCGAGATCGCCAATGAATGGGTTCAGGGGCCGGTCAAACCGGCCGCCAGAACCTGGCCGGCGGTGGCGAAGAGCCGCCCTTTCTGGTTGCTGCCACAGCCCAAGGCCTTGTCAGTTCATCAGGAACGGCCTGTCCATCAGGGGCAGCCTCTACGCCTGGTTCAGGGGCCGGAGCGCATTGAAACGGGTTGGTGGAGCTCCCTGGGCCATCAGCGCCGAGACTACTTCGTGGCGGAAGACGCCCGGGGTGCCCGCTATTGGATTTACCGCGAACGCGAAACGGGTGAAGGCTGGTTTCTGCACGGCCTGTTCTCCTGAAATCCTCCATGATTCCGAGCCATCTGTCTGAGGCCATCTCATGAATACGCCTTTTCCCTTTCTGAGCGCCTACGCCGAGCTGGACTGCATTTCCAACTTCACCTTCCTGACCGGGGCCTCTCACCCCGAAGAGCTGGTCGAGCGTGCTGCCAAGCTGGGCTACGAAGCTCTGGCTCTGTGTGACGACTGTTCGCTGGCCGGCGTGGTGCGCGCTCATCAGGAAGCCTTGCGCCAGAACCTGCATCTGATCATCGGCAGCCGCTTCCACTTGCAGGAAGGCATGGAAATCCTTGCCCTGGCCTGCAACACCAACGGCTACGGCAATCTGTCGGAAACCATCACGCTGGCACGCAGGCGCAGCGCAAAAGGCGAATATCGCCTGAGCCTGAACGATCTTTCTCATCCACCTGCCGGGCTGGAACATCTGCGCGGACTGCCCGATTGCCTGATCATCTTCAAGCCCGATAACGATCCTGACCCCGCGCGGCTCGATGAACACCTGCGGCGATTGCGTGAAGTCTTCCCCCGCAAGCTCTGGATAGGCGTGGCCCTGCATTACGGCCCCAGCGACTCCCGCCACCTGGCCACGCTGGAACAGGCGGGAAAGCAGCATGGCCTTGTATTGGTTGCGCTGGGCGGCGTGGAGATGCATCAGCGCTCGCGCCAACCTCTGCACGATGCCCTGACGGCGATCCGGCATGGCCGCAGCGTTCCTGAAGTGATCGAACATCTGCATCCCAATGCAGAGCGGCACCTGCGCGGCCGGCTGCGGCTGGCCAACCTGTATCCCCCGCCCCTGCTCCAGGAGACGCTGCGCATCCGCGAGCATTGCCGCTTTTCCCTGGAACAGGCCACCCGTCTATATCGCTATCCGAAGGAGATCGTTCCCCAAGGCCTGACCCCGACACAATATCTGCGCCAGGAAACCCTGGCCGGTGCGAACCGACGCTATCCGCAAGGGATTCCTCCCTCGGTGATGAAGCAGCTGGAAACGGAGCTGTCCATCATTGCCGAGCTGGAATATGAATCCTATTTCCTTACGGTCTACGACATCGTGCGGTTCGCGCGCAGCCGCGACATCCTCTGCCAGGGCCGGGGCTCTGCCGCCAACTCGGCAGTGTGCTATTGCCTGGGAATCACCGAAGTCGACCCTCTGGATGGCAACTCCCTGTTCGCCCGTTTCATCAGCCGCGCCCGTAACGAACCTCCCGACATCGACGTGGATTTCGAACATCAGCGGCGCGAGGAAGTCATCCAGTACATCTATGAGCGTTATGGTCGTGACCGGGCCGCCCTGGCAGCCGTGGCCATCACCTATAGGCATCGCAGCGCCGTGCGCGATGCAGGCAAGGCACTGGGCATCCCCGATGACCCCATCGAGCAGGTTGCCAAGTCGTTCCAGTACTGGAGCGGCAAAAAGGAACTGCTGGAAAAAATCAACGAACAGGAACTCGTTCTGGGCGAGCGGCAGGTACGCCTGTGGGCCGGTCTCGCGCACGCCCTGAAAGGTTTTCCCCGGCATCTATCGCAGCATCCGGGAGGCTTCGTGATCTCTCACGGCCCGCTTTCGCGGCTCGTTCCCATTGAGAACGCAGCCATGCCGGACCGCAGCGTGGTGCAATGGGACAAGGATGATCTGGACGCCATGGGCCTGCTCAAGGTCGATGTGCTGGGGCTAGGCATGCTCAGCGCGCTGCAGCGCAGCCTGAAGCTGGTGAGCAAATTGCGTGGGGAACCTTTCGGCCTGCCCGACATTCCCCTGCACGACGACCCCACTTTCGAGATGATCCGGAAGGCCGACACGATCGGCGTCTTCCAGATCGAATCCCGCGCCCAGATGAGCATGCTGCCGCGCATGAAACCGGAAAAATTCTATGATCTGGTGATCCAGGTGGCGATCGTGCGGCCCGGCCCCATCCAGGGAGGCATGGTCCATCCCTACCTGCGGCGGCGCCAGGGCAATGAAAAGGCCAAGAGTCCCTCTGTAGAACTGGAAAAAGTCCTGGCCCGCACCTTGGGCATCCCCATCTTCCAGGAACAGGCCATGCAGATCGCCATGGTCGCGGCCAATTTCACCGCCGATGAAGCCGACCAGCTAAGGCGGGCCATGGCAGCCTGGCGGCGGCGTGGCGGTGTGGATGTCTTTCGCCAGCGTCTGCTGGACGGCATGACAAGCAAGGGCTATGAAAAGGATTTTGCCGAACAGATCTTCAGCCAGCTGGAAGGCTTCGGGAGCTACGGCTTTCCCGAAAGCCATGCCGCCAGTTTCGCCAAACTCGCTTATTTCAGCGCTTGGCTCAAATGCCATGAGCCGGCTGCCTTCCTGGCTGCACTACTGAACTCCCAACCCATGGGTTTTTATGCCCCAAGCCAACTGGTGCAGGATGCGAAGCGCCATGGCGTGGAGGTCCGCCCCGCGGATGTTCAGTACAGCGATTGGGACGCCACCCTGGAAACGGTATCCGGGTCGGGTGCAGTTCGGCTGGGGTTGGGACAGGTATCGGGGTTATCTCAACAGGCGGGCCGGCGCATCGAAGAGGCGCGGGCGCAAGCGCCCTTCACCTGCCTGCAGGATCTCGCCGTTCGTGCCGCGCTGGACCGGCGGGACATGAACGCGCTGGCCGCCGCCAACGCCTTGCGGAGCCTGGGAAGCGACCGACGCGCCGCGCAATGGCATTCCGCCCTGATCGCTCCACCGGGCCTGTTGCGTAGCGCCCCCATCCTCGAAGAGACCATGCCTGCGCTGCCGGGCCTGTCGGAAGGCGAAAGCATCGTGCATGACTATCGCTCCCTGGGTCTTACGCTGGGACGTCATCCCCTGGTGTTGCTAAGGCCTCAGTTGCAGGCGCGGCGCTTCGTCCCGGCTGCGCAGTTGCAGGCCGACTGGCCCGACCGCCGTCCCGCTCGCGCCTGTGGGCTCGTGACTTCGCGTCAACGGCCCGGGACGGCCAAGGGCACGATCTTCGTCACCCTGGAAGATGAATCGGGATATGTGAATGTGATTGTCCGCCCCGGGTTGGCTGAAAAGCAGCATGCCGAACTGATTTCCGCGGGACTTCTGGGCGTCTATGGCACCTGGCAGCGTCATGAAGCGGTTTGCCACCTGATCGCGGCACGCCTGGTCGATCTCACTCCGCTGCTGGGCTCGCTAAGGACGCCCAGCCGTGACTTCCACTAAAATTGATCGTTGCAATACAGAAAGGAAAATAGCATGAGCCAGTCGCTCAAGACCCGGATTTCCGACGCCGTCAAAGACGCCATGCGCGCCCGCGACACCGCCCGCCTGGGCACCTTGCGCCTCTTGCAGGCCGCGATCAAACAAAAAGAAGTGGATGAGCGCAAGGATCTCGACGACGCCGAGATCACCGCCATTCTTGAAAAGCAGGTCAAGCAGCGCCGCGAGTCGATCTCGGCCTACGAACAGGCCGGCCGCCAGGAAACCGCTGATCAGGAAAAGGCCGAAATCGCCGTGCTGCAGGAGTTTCTTCCCCAGGCCGCCGAACCCGCCGAAATTGACGCCGCCATCACGGCTGCGCTAGAGGAAGTGCAGGCCCAGGGTGTCCAAGGCCCCGCAGCCATGGGTAAAGTCATGGCCATCCTGAAGGCCCGTCTGGCCGGGCGCGCCGATATGTCCGCTGTCTCTGCGCAGGTGAAATCCCGCCTGATGTAATCAGGAGCAGACTTCGTTCAACGCCGGGGCATCGTGGCAGACGCTGCAGGAATAATCAACGTATCCCGCCGCCCCGTCGCCATAGAAGGTGGAAGTATCCCAGTCGCGCAGCGCCGTGCCCGTGCGCAGGCGCTGCACCAGATCCGGATTCGAGATGTAGTGGCGGCCAAACGCCACTGCGTCGGCACGCCCTTCATCCAGCGCGCGTTGGCCTCGTTCCAGCGTGTAGTCTTGATTCACGATCACGCTGCCTCCGAACTGACGGCGCAAATGCGCCGTGAGCGCCTCGCGGCCGGCTGCCTCACGTACGAACAGGAAACCCACGCCCCGTTTACCCAGTTCCAACGCCACGTGGCTGAATAGCGCTTCGGGGTCGGAATCATGGATATCGTGCGCCGTTCCGAACGGCGAGAGATGCACACCGATACGGCCGGCACCCCATACGCCCGAACACGCGTCGACGATTTCCATCAGGAAGCGCGCGCGGTTCTCGATGCTGCCCCCGTATGTATCCTGGCGTTTGTTGGTGCCATCCTGCAAGAACTGGTCGATGAGGTAGCCATTGGCCGCATGAATCTCGATGCCGTCAAATCCGGCATCGCGTGCGTGGCCCGCCGCATCGGCAAAATCCTGCACAACGTGATGAATCTCTTCGGCATGCAAAGCCCGCGGCACCACGTAGTTGCGCTTCGGCCGCAACAGGCTCACGTGGCCGGCGCAAGCGATGGCGCTCGGTGCTACCGGGATCTCGCCGTTAAGGTGCTCAGGATCCGAGACACGACCGACATGCCATAGCTGGACGAAGATCTTCCCACCCTTGTCGTGGACGGCCGAGGTGATCTTGCGCCACCCGTCTACCTGAGCGGAGGACCAGATGCCCGGCGTATTGGGATAGCCGACTCCCTGAGGAGAAATGGATGTGGCTTCCGTCACGATCAAGCCCGCGCTGGCGCGCTGGCTGTAATATAGTCGCATCAGATCGTTCGGGACTCGTCCGTCGCAGGCGCGTGTACGTGTCATCGGCGCCATTACGATACGGTTGCGTAGCGCAACCGACCCCAGTTGCACGGGGTCAAACAAACCTGTCATATCAAGCCCGACGTTGGATTTTCGTGGTCATATATAAGGGTTTTTACCAGAATTTGATCTACACTGCATCCTCCTCTTACGGGCTGTTTCGATAAATCCGCTGGAAAAACAGAGGTCATGGCACAATTTGCCGTCATTGGACTGGGGCGGTTCGGCGCCGCCGCTTCGCTCGAACTCATGCGCATGGGTCACGCCGTTCTGGGCGTGGACGTTGATCCGAAACTGGTCGACAAATACGCAGATCGCCTCACGCGTGCCGTCATCGCCGATGTCTCCGACAGCGCCGCTGTGGAAGAACTCGGCCTCGAAAACTACGACGTCGTGCTCGTCGCGATCGGCGAGGACGTTCAGGCCAGCCTTCTATGCGTGGTCCATCTCAAGACATTGGGAATACAGACCATCTGGGTGAAGGCTTCGTCTCATGCCCAACATCTCATCCTGAACAAGCTGGGCGTCGCTCGCGTCGTGCACCCGGAAGAAGAAATGGGGCTGCGGATTGCGCAAGCGCTCAGCTATCCCATGGTGAACGACTACATACCTTTAGGGAACGGCGAGTTCGTCGTCGAGATTCGCGTAAGCGACCGGCTCGATGGCAAGCCTCTGTCCGCCATCTTGCGCGACGGTCCAGAAGCGCCCCGCGTGCTGCTGGTGAAGCACCGTAGCCAGGCAATCGTTCAACCCCCGGCCGAGCACGTGGTCCACGCCAATGACATGATGGTCATGTTCGGTACGCTCGAATCCTTGCGCGCGATGGCGCCGCGCCTGGCCTGAGCCACCGCTGCGCATCCACGGCAACCCATGGCTGACATGCGAACACTCGACCCGAGACGAGGCCTCGCGGCTTACCACCGTATCCGTCATGGCGGCAATCTGGGCGCGAGCCCCCCTGCACTGCTGGCAGCCGGCTTCCTCGTCCTGATAGTGGTGGGGACCTTGCTGCTGTCCCTTCCTTTTGCCGGCAAGGCAGACGGCCTGACATTGTTCGAGGCGTTTTTCACCGCCACAGCGGCGGTGACCGTTACGGGGTTGTCGATCGTTCCCCCGCAGGAACTCAGTCTTTTCGGCCAGTGGGTGCTCATTGTGCTCGTTCAGATTGGCGGACTCGGTTTCGTGACCTTTGCCGTCGTATCCGCGATCACGCTAGGGCAACGTATGAGCTTGCGCCAGCAATCACTGGCGCTCGAGGCCTTCAACCAGACCAACACGGCGCGACTGCGCAGTACCGCCGTCTCGGTACTGCGCATCACGATCGCCATCGAGCTCACGGCGATACTGCTGCTTTTTCTATGGTGGTGGGCCAGCGGCCGTCTGGAGCCCGGGTCCGCGCTCTTCCATGCCGTCTTCCACGCTGTGGCCGCTTTCAGCAACGCCGGCGTCGCCCTCATGGACGATAGCTTGGAAAGCTTCGTGGGTGATGGTGTCACCATCACGATTCTTTCCTCTGCCGTGATACTTGGCGGGCTGGGCTTCCCGGTAATCATGGAAATCGTGCGCAAGCGCCGCTGGCAAGGGCTTCAACCCTATGCTCGGCTCATTTTGCTTGCCACGGTGGCGCTGAACCTCGTGGGGTTTGTCGGGATCTGGATGCTTGAATCGGGCAATCCACACACCCTCGGAGCGCTGGACTGGGCCGACCAGGCGCAAGCGGCGTGGATGCAAAGCGTATCGCTGCGCACCGCGGGATTCACGATCTTCGATTTCCGGGTAGTGGATGACAGCACAGCCCTCTTTGCGGCCATACTGATGTTCATCGGCGGAGGGTCCATGAGTACGGCCGGCGGTATCAAGCTGGGCACTTTCGTGGTGATCCTTGCGGCTGTGTTCGCGTACCTCGCGCAGCGCAAGGAGGTCGTGCTGATGCAGCGCAGCGTGCCGCCGGAAACGGTACAGAAAGCCTTGGCGGTGGTGGTGGTGACCGTGCTGACTGCCGTCTCCGCGTTATTGATTCTCACCGTACTCGAAGACATGGACTTCGTGAGCCTGATGCTTGAAGTGATGGGTGCGCTAA
Organism: Alcaligenaceae bacterium; assembly: GCA_029268265.1. Taxonomy (GTDB): domain Bacteria; phylum Pseudomonadota; class Gammaproteobacteria; order Burkholderiales; family Burkholderiaceae_B; genus Yanghanlia. The sequence goes on from JAJUGH010000002.1 coordinate 12,838, forward strand.
GCACTGCGGGCTTGTCGCAAGGCATCACTTCATCGCTTTCGACTCCCAGCCAGTGCGTATTATTGGCCCTGATGTTCATGGGCCGTGTGGGGCCTCTCACCCTTGTCTACAGCCTCGCCACCCGCAGCCGCAGCCGGGTGCGCTACCCCGAAATGCACTTCCAGGTGGGCTGATTGGACAGCAAAGAAAAAAGCATGCTATATTTGCGTTCTTGTTACTTCATCTCTTTCGCAAGAAAGGCTTGAAGGCAGTCGGGGCGTAGCGCAGCCTGGTAGCGCACTTGCATGGGGTGCAAGGGGTCGCGAGTTCGAATCCCGCCGTCCCGACCAACAATATTCAAGGGCTTACAGATTTCGGTCTGTAAGCCCTTTTCCGTTTTGGCGCGCCGCTCGGCAAACAGCTGACGGTTATCTCCGCCTTCACACTCTCGTTTTCCCAGCCGGGGAAAACCCTCTCGGCCACCAGGGGCTACGCCGGTCGGCTGGACCGCTCCGCGCCGCAGGCCGAACTGCCACCACCGCGCAACGCCGCGCCATGCTTACATTTCGTTGATCTTACGGTTTGTTTCCGGAGGGCCGATGGTTGCCGCCGGACGGCCATCAGCTACGCCAAGCAGCGTAGAACAACGGCCCAAATCCCCCCAATGGCGGGAGTCTAGGGGTAAGCCGAACGACGCATGTTTCCACTCCCACGTTTCCCTAAGATACATCGCATACAAGTGATTTCCGTCTTGCGACGGGATGTACAAGAAAAAGCGAAACACTTTCCGGAGGGGAAACTCCATGGAAGCAGGTGTGCACAGAGTTCGGCTTGCCGATCCGCACAACCCTGATTGTCGGCGACTTCGGTTGTCATCATATCGCGCTGTCGCCTTGGCGGCGCTGCTGATGTTCATGCTCGCTGGGCCCGCGATGGCGGACGATGCGCAATCGCCTGCTGCGGACCCGAATGGCGCGCCCGAAAGCGTAGACCGCATCTTCCAGGACCCGCTCGGGGGCGTGGTGGTGAATCGCACCGTCACGGTATTGGGAAAGGATTTCTATCGCTACTTCGCGTCGTACTGGCGCGAGCATAAGGAAGCCTCGAAGTACACGATCTCGATCTATGAGCGCCCCACCGCCCGGTTTGGAAGTGAGGTGTGGGTGCTGTATCGGCAGCAGCGGATGTTCCATATCTTCCTGCCGCCGGCCCGTCAGGCCACGCGAGAGATCAGTCAGATTGCCGTACAGCACGTGATCGAAAACATATCCCAGCGCGAGCTGGAACGCATGACCACAAGGAACCCTGACCTTGGACCCGAGGAACTATGAAAAGAGGAGCAACCATGATATCCCGATCAAGTAGCCTTCGCGCGGCACTGCTGATTACAGCGGCGTCGTTGACCGGGCAGGCGGTGGCGACAGAACTGATCTACTACCCGCGCAATCCATCTTTCGGGGGCAACCCGGCATATGGGCACGTGCTGCTCAATTCCGCTCTCGCTACCAAGACGCATAAAGACCCGGGCCTGGATGTGGACACGGGGATAGAGGAACTGTCGCCGCTCGAGCAGTTCAATGATGCCCTGGAACGTCAGGTGATCAACCGGCTCACCACTGCCGCGACCGCCAAGATCATCGGCCCCAACGGGAACCTGATTCCCGGCACGCTGGAAACCGACAACTTCGTAATCAACATTGCAGACATGGGCAACGGCATGCTCAACGTGACCACCACGGACAAGCTGACCGGTGCCACCACTTCGTTCCTGGTGAGCAGCCAATGATGACCCGCAACAATAATAATAAGCGCGGAAACTTCCGCGCCGTAGCAAGAATGGCAGTCGTGCTCGCCACGACGGGTGTAGTCGGCGCCTGCGCGGTCCCGCCCAGCGACCCCGTGCAATTGACCACGGCGGCACAGCTGACACCGCCCTCTCCCTCTACCCGCGATCTCCAGCAGCTACCGCCGCCACGCGGCCGCGTAGTGGCTGCGGTGTACGGATTCCGTGACCAGACCGGCCAGTACAAGCCTTCACCTGAGAGCTCGTTTTCGACCTCGGTTACGCAGGGCGCTGCATCGATGCTGATCAAGGCGCTCAAGGACTCCGGGTGGTACACGCCCGTGGAGCGGGAAAGCCTGCAGGAATTGCTGACCGAACGGCGCATCGTCAGAGCCATGGAGTTTCCCGGCGAACAGAATGCAGGCACCGACGTCCCGCCGCTGCTGCCTGCCTCGATTCTGCTTGACGGCGGCATCATCGCCTACGAAAGCAATCTGCGTACGGGTGGCATTGGGGCACGGTTCCTCGGCGTTGGGGCCTCCACCCAATATCGCATGGACCAGGTGACCATCAACCTGCGCAGCATCGATATTCGTACAGGCGCGATTCTGCATTCGGTGTCGACCACCAAAACCATCTTTTCGTACGAAGTCACTCCCAACGTCTACAAGTTCGTGAACTACACCGACCTGCTGGAATTCGAGGCCGGCGTTACGAGCAACGAGCCTGCACAGCTCAGCGTGAAGGAGGCGATCGAGGCCGCAGTGATCCATCTGACCATCCAGGGCATCAAGGACGGGAACTGGCGCCTGCGCGATCAAGCCGACTGGAACTCACCAATCATTCAGCGCTATCTGGCTGCAGCTCAGAGCGATGTTTACAACGTCGTCCAGGGCTCCACCGCAGCCGTGGCGAACACCGTATCGACTCCCGATTCGGGAGAGGGCAAGCCGCCTTCATCCTTGTAAGGCGCGCCCACGCATGTCGGCGTAAGCCGGCTGGCATCGCATGGATGAAGGGGCCACCCATGCGGCGCACTTTGTTCGGCCCTTCGAGAAGTGCAACGAATTGAACAGGAGTTATGACATGAATGTGAAATTATCTGCGTTGGCGCTTGGACTCACGCTCGCTTACGGTATGACGGCTGCAATGGCCGATGAAGCGGTGATTGATCAATCCGGCGGTCTCAACGACGCCGTCATTGAGCAATACAACAACGATGGATCCCAAGTGCGCGCAAGCATCAGCACTTCGGGCTGGAACAACGACCACTCCATCGAGCAGACTCGCAGCAGCCGCGCGTGGGCCGATATCAACTCACCGGGCAGCTTCAACACCGCAACGGTGTTGCAGAGCAACCTGGACTACGGTGGCACTGAAATCTACCAAGGTGCCAGCGGCAGCACGGCCTCTGTAGACCAGGGTGCGGATTCCGGCTGGGGATATGGGGGGCGTTCCCGCGATGGGAGCAGCCAGTGGGCCTTTATCTACCAAAATTGGGGGTATGGGCACGACGCTTCGGTTGTTCAGCGCGGCGACAAAGTCGAGGCGACCATCGTTCAAACCGGTATTGGAAATTCTGCGGACGTATCGCAGCGCGGTACCGGTCGTAGCTTCAACATCGCCGATGTGACTCAGAGCGGTATTGGCCAGACGGCAGCCGTGACTCAAAACGGCCATGGCCTGACGGCTACCGTGACGCAAAGCGGCATGGGCCACTACGCGATGGTGAACATGCGCGGCAGCTCGCATACTGCCACGGTCACGCAGAGCGGCTTCGCCAACAGCGCGCGCGTGATGCAGCGTAACTGATGTAGCAGGATGGAAATGCGGGTCCACGCCCGCATTTCCAATCGTGTCCTAATGATTCCCAAATGTAAAAAGTATGACGTTACAAAATAGAACAGCGAGGCGGAAATGCTAGCGGACACTGACCTTCAGGTGTGGCTTGACGCCGCTCAAGAGCGGCCGGCGGTGATCATACCGTACGTCCGAAGTGGGCGCGACGACTCGCTGGAATATTCGTTGCAAGTACTGCGAAAAAGTGCCTCAGGCACGTCGCGGATCTCGCAGCGTGGCTCGCTGGACGTCAAGGCTGACGTGCCCAAGGCGCTGTCTCGCCTGTCGTTGAGCGGCACTCCTTCTACCGAGTGCCGTATCGAGCTCACACTGACGGCCAATGGCCACCATGACCGTCACTATGTGTTCGAGTGCCCCTCTTGATTCAAACATTCCGTCAGGGAAACCGTTGTGGCTCGCGCTAGCGGTTACTACTGCCGATCACGCCCTTGTGCGAGCTCGCCCGGTTGCATACGATACCGGTCCCGAAGTCTGCATGATGGCTGTAACTAACATAGAAAAGCGCATCACTTTACCGAAGTGTTTTGTGCTCCCCGCCAGGGCCTGCGCCCCTGGGCGACCGTGACCATGCTGCCCACGGTAACGCGTCCGACTCTTTGGTGGACGGGGCGCGCAGATACGATGTCCAACTTAGGAACAAACAAAAATGCGTACCGTTGTCATCGTTGAACCTCATCCCCTCTTCCGGCTGGGCCTGCGACAGTTGCTGAGTGATGTTCTGCCCGAAGCATCACTGGAAGGGTACGACTACTCAGCATTGGGCTCCGCAGAGGGCTCTTCTACTGAAAAGTGCGACCTCCTGCTTCTCTCGGTAGTACCGGGCAAGCGGGTGTCCGAACTGGCGGGCAGCGCCGCAAAGCGCTTCTCCCCCAGCAAGATACTCCTGCTGGCCGATTCCGAAGCGCTGTCGGAATCCATGGGTGAACTCCCCGCATGTGTAGCGGGCGCGGTCCCTAAAGAAGCGCCGCCTGAGATTCTGCAGACTTCGGTAAAACTCGTTCTCGCGGGGGGCAGCTGCTTCCCCGCTAGCGCGCAGCGCTCCGAACCCGAAGTGGCAACGCCCCACCCCGCCGCGCCTGCTGCAGTAGAGGTTTCGCCCCCCAGCTATGAGCCGGTGAAATGGATGGGAGCAGGCAAGCCCGCCGCGGTGGCAGCGGCCGCAGCTGACGCCGATTCCACTGAATGTGAATTCAGTACGCCTATGCGTCCGGGTTCGGCAGCGCACCGTGAAAGCCAGCTACTGGGACTTACGCCTCGTCAGTACGAAGTGCTGGTACTGCTCGCACGCGGCTATCCCATGAAAAAGGTGGGCCGGGCCCTGAACATTTCCGTGGCGACGGCAAAGGCGCATACCGAGACGCTTTACCAGCGACTGGATGTGCACAACCGTAATGCGGCGGTGTATGCGGCCGTGTCGCGCGGCGCCACGCTGGGCTGGGCCAACGTGGCGGGCCAATCACAGGCGGCTTCCAACCCTTGATTGCCGCTACGGCGCCTGACCGGCCGGCGCTCGGTGCCGGCCGCAGAGCCTTATCAGTCGGCCAACAGGGTGGCGTCCATGGTGATTTCGGCGTTGAGCACCTTCGACACTGGGCAGCCGGCTTTGGCCAACGTGGCGATCTCGCTGAATTTGTCTGGCGAAATGCCCGGGACACGTGCATGCACGGAAAGGTGGCTCGATGTAATGGCAAAACCGTCCCCAACCTTCTGAAGGCGGACGGCCGCTGTTGTTTCGATGTTGGCGGGCTCGAACCCGGCATCGCCAAGCATCAAGGACAACGCCATCGAAAAGCAAGACGCGTGGGCTGCTGCGATCAGCTCCTCGGGATTACTGCCCGGCTCTTCTTCGAAGCGGGCTGAAACGCCGTAAGCGGCTTTCTTTAACGCGCCCGATTCCGTGGAAATCGTGCCGCTGCCTTCCTTGAAGCTACCTTCCCAGTACGCCGATCCTCTTTTTGTCGTCATTTCAGCTCCTCGTGCCTTACCAGGCGAATCAGAGCATACCCATCTGCAGGCGCGCCGATTCGCTCATCATTTCACGACTCCATGGTGGATCCCATACCAGATCCACTGCGACCTCGTCGACCCCATGGATGTTCAGCAATTTGCTGCGCGCTTCGTCGGCAATCATCGTGCCCATTCCGCATCCCGGAGCGGTAAGGGTCATCCGCATCTCGATGCGAAAGCGTTCCTCGCCAACCGGAATCACATCGCAACCATAGACCAGACCCAGGTTCACGATATCAACCGGGATCTCCGGATCGAAGCAGGTCGACAGGACTTCCCATGCCTGCTCCTTTACATATTCCTCGGTAACGGGACCCTCGGGGATATGCTGCTCGACCTCGATCACATCAAGGCCCAGCGCATCCGCATCCTGACCTTCCACTCGATACAGGTTCCCCTGCACCATGACGGTAATGCTGCTGCCCAATTGCTGAGTGATGACTGCGGTGCAGCCCTTCTCGATCGTGACAGGCGAACCATAAGGGATGGTGACCGCCGGACAGTCTCGCAGGACTTCGATTTCTTCGCTTTTCAAATGCATCATGTCGCGCTACTCGGTTTTTGCGGTTTCCCGGGCCTCGGTAATGGCATTGTGCAAGGTATGCCAGGCCAGGGTGGCACACTTGACCCGCGCGGGGAACTCTCGTACCCCCGACAGCACTTCCAGCTTACCCATGTCACGATCCGGGTGGGCTTCGGTCAGCATGGCGTGCATGTCCTCGAACAGGCTCTCCACCTCTTCGACAGGTCTGCCCTTGACCGCTTCGGTCATGAGGGAGGCCGACGCCGTTGAAATGGCGCAGCCATGGCCGATAAAGCTCACCTCTTCGACCTTTCCGTCGCTTACCCGGGCGTATACCGTGAGCTGGTCGCCGCACAGGGGATTATGGCCATCGGCCTGATGCGTCGCCTCCTCCATGGCATGGAAGTTTCGCGGGCGACGGTTGTGGTCAAAAATCACTTCCTGATAGAGCTCGCGGAGATCGCCAGATCCAATCATGCGGTTTCCTCCAGTCCGAACAGGCGGCGTGCCTTGCGCAGGCCGGCTGCCAGGGCGTCGACATCCTGCTTGCCGTTGTAGATAGCGAACGAGGCACGAGCCGTACCGGGCAGGCCGAAGCGTGTCATCAACGGCATCGCGCAATGGTGTCCTGCGCGTATGGCCACGCCTTCCATGTCGAGAATGGTGCCCAGGTCGTGCGGATGTATGCCGTCCATAACGAACGACACGATCCCGGCGCGTTCAGCGGCCTGCCCGATAAAGCGCAAGCCGGGGATTTCGGCCAGCACCGAAGTGGCATACGCCACAAGCTCCGCTTCGTGAGCCGCTATGACGTCGAGACCGATTCCCTGCACGTATGCAATGGCTTCCGCCATGGCGATCGCTCCGGCGATGTTGGGGGTGCCGGCTTCAAATTTCTGGGGCGTCTCGGCGTAGGTGGCGCGCTCGAAACTCACCGTATGGATCATGTCGCCGCCACCCTGCCACGGCGGCATGGCGTCAAGAAACTCTTTGCGGCCATAGAGGGCACCGATACCCGTGGGCCCATAAAGCTTGTGGCCGGAAAACGCGTAGAAGTCGCAACCCAAGGCCTGGACGTCCACGATCTGGTGAGCAACCGCCTGGGCGCCGTCCACCAGCACGACTGCGCCGACTTCGTGTGCCTGCCGAATGATGTCGGCCACCGGATTCACGGTGCCCAGCGCATTCGACACGTGGCAGACCCCTACGAACTTCGTGCGATCGCTTAGCATCGAAGCAAAGGCCTGCATGTCCAGTTCGCCGTTGTCAGTAACGGGGACTACGCGAATACGGGCACCCGTCTGTTCGGCCACCATCTGCCACGGAACGATATTGGAGTGATGCTCCATGCCACTCAGGAGGATCTCATCGCCTTCCTTAAGATTGCGGCGTCCCCAGGTGGCGGCCACCAGATTGATGGCTTCGGTGGTGCCACGGGTAAAGACAATCTCTTCCACGCGCGCAGCGTTCAGAAATGCCCGTACCTTTTCGCGGCTGCGATCATAAAGATCAGTGCTGTGCTGCGACAGCCAGTGCACGCCACGGTGGATGTTCGCGTTGGAGTCCTGGTAGAAGCGTGCTTCAGCCTCGATTACCGCTTGCGGCTTCTGCGTGGTCGCGCCGTTGTCGAGATAGACCAGGCGGCGTCCGTGGACCGGGCGTGCCAGGATCGGGAAGTCGGCCGCGCGTGCAGCGACTTCCCCGCGTGCGTCGTTTCCGAGCGCGACGGCGTTCATGCAAGCTCTCCCAACATGTTGGCACCGGGCATCAGTGCGCGCACGGCGTGACTGGCACGGCGGCGCACTGGCTCGGGCTCGATGCGCGCGAGACTCGCCAGCACGAAGGCATACACGAGAACGTTGCGCGCGTGAGTGCGATCGAGGCCACGTGCCATGAGGTAGAAGAGACTGTCTTCGCTCAACTGCCCCACCGTTGCGCCGTGGGTGCATCGCACATCTTCAGCATAGATTTCGAGCTCCGGACGCGAGTCGGAACGCGCCAGCTTCGAGAGCAGCAGACTGTCATTGCGCTGGATGGCGTCGGTGCCGTCGGCGCCGGGAGCCACCAGGATGCGGCCGCGAAATACACCGCGCCCGCGGTCGGCCAGAATGCCTCGGTAATGCTCATTGCTGACGCAGTTGGGCTGGGCGTGACCGATAAGGGTGTGGTGGTCGACGTGCCGTTGGCCATCGGCGAAATAAACGCCGTTAAGCAGGCTTTCAGCGCGTTGGCCGCCAAAATGCGTGGCGATGTCGTGGCGTGCAATGCGGGCGCCCAACGACACCGAGTGCGAGGCGAAATACGATTTTCCCTCTTGCTCGGCTTCGACACTGCCCAGGTGAAACGCCTGGTTGGCTTCCTGCTGCAGCCGGGTATGGCTCAGACGCGCATCCGATGCCACCTGCACGCGCGTCACCGTATTGGTGAGCGTGACGTTGCCATCGCGCCCCACATAATGCTCGACGATATTCCCCTGCGCGCCGGATTCAGCCACGTACAGATTGCGCGGAAACGATGCCGCGCGTTCTCCACTGGAGACGAACACCACGTGCACCGTTTCTTCCAGCACCACGCCGCGCGCCAGATGCACGAACGCACCATCGCAGGTCAGTGCCAGATTCAGCGCGGAGATGCTGCTGCCGTCGGTTTCGCTGCCAAACGCTTCCTGCACCAGGTCGGCCTCGTGGGCCAGCGCGTCAGCCACGGTGCCGAGACGGACGCCGGCGGCCAGCGTGCCGAGACGGCTCAGCCCGGGCTCATAGCGGCCATCCACGAACACCAGCCAATGCCCGGTGTCGTCGCCGATCAGCGCCCGGACCGTCTCCGACACATCTTGCGGACGTGCCTGAGTATCGAAGGATGCTTGCTCGAGAGGAGCCAGCGAAGTATGGCGCCAGTCTTCCAGTCGGGTGGTGGGCCAGCCTTCGGCAGCAAAGCGTTCGATTGCCCGCTTGCGCATTGCATCGAGCCACGGGAGCCCCGCACCCGGCAACTGCCCCTGGCGAGCCGAGAAATCGGAAATCCAGGTATCGACCGCCGTCATGCGCGCGCTCCTTGCTGCTCGGCCTCCAGCTCCTTGACCCAGCCATAGCCGCGCTTTTCAAGCTCGTGCGCGAGCGAGCTGTCGCCGGAACGCACGATGCGGCCGCCGGCCAGCACGTGCACGTAGTCAGGAACGATGTAGTCCAGCAGACGTTGATAGTGGGTGATGACGATGAGTGCGCGGTCAGGCGAACGCATGCGGTTCACGCCGTCTGCAACCACGCGAAGGGCGTCGATGTCGAGGCCCGAATCGGTCTCGTCCAGGATCGCCAGCTTCGGTTCGAGCAGCGACATCTGGAGGACCTCGTTGCGCTTCTTCTCGCCGCCGGAGAACCCTTCGTTTACGGAACGGTAGAGAAACTCTTCCTTCATGCCCACCGTCTTCATTTCCTCTTTCACGCGCTTGAGGAAATCCATAGCGTCCAGTTCCGGTAGGCCCTGATGACGCCGCACGGCATTGACGGAAGCCTTGAGGAAGTAGGCATTGGACACGCCCGGAATTTCGATGGGGTACTGGAAGGCCAGGAAGATGCCGGCGCGGGCGCGTTCCTCGACGGGCATTTCCAGAAGATCCTGACCCATGAACTCGACTTCGCCGCTATCCACCGTGTACTCTTCGCGGCCGGCCAGCACCTGCGACAGCGTGCTCTTGCCCGAACCGTTCGGACCCATGATGGCGTGGACCTCGCCCGGGTTCACCGTGAGCGACAGCCCGTTGAGTATCCGCTTGTCTTCGATGGAAGCGTGCAAATCCTTGATGTTCAGCATGATGTGTTTTCTCCTTAACCTACGCTGCCTTCAAGGCTGACACCGAGCAGATTCTGCGCTTCAACCGCGAACTCCATGGGCAATTCCTTGAAAACTTCCTTGCAGAAGCCGTTGACGATCATCGACACGGCGTCTTCGGCCGTCAGGCCGCGCTGCATGGCATAAAACAATTGATCTTCGGCAATACGCGAAGCCGTGGCTTCGTGTTCGACCTTGGCGGTGGGATTCTGGACTTCCATGACCGGGAAGGTATGTGCCGCGCACTTCTTGCCGATCAGCAGCGAGTCGCACTGCGTGAAGTTGCGTGCGTTCTCTGCCTTGGGGGTCATACGCACGAGACCACGATAGGCGTTGCTGCCCTGCCCGGCCGAAATCCCCTTCGAGATGATGGTGCTGCGCGTATTGCGGCCGATGTGGATCATCTTGGTACCGGTATCGGCTTGCTGACGATGGTTGCTGAGCGCCACCGAGTAGAACTCGCCGGTGGAATCGTCGCCACGCAGGACCACGCTGGGGTATTTCCAGGTAATGGCCGAACCGGTTTCCACCTGGGTCCAGGAAATGTGCGAACGGGCTCCGCGACACTCGCCGCGCTTCGTCACGAAGTTGTAGATGCCGCCCACGCCGTCCTTGTCGCCGGGATACCAGTTTTGGACGGTGGAGTACTTCACCTTGGCGTCTTCCAGCGCGACGATCTCGACCACGGCTGCGTGCAGCTGGTTTTCGTCGCGCATGGGCGCCGTACAGCCTTCCAGGTAGCTGACGTAAGACCCCTCGGCCGCGATGATCAGCGTACGTTCGAACTGCCCCGTGTTGGAAGCGTTGATCCGGAAGTACGTGGACAGCTCCATGGGGCACCGCACGCCCTTCGGGATATACACGAAGGAGCCGTCCGAAAAGACGGCCGAGTTCAGGGCCGCATAGAAGTTGTCACCCGGAGGCACGACGGAGCCCAGGTATTCCTTGATGAGTTCAGGATATTGCTGCGCGGCTTCGGAGAACGAACAGAAAATGACGCCGACCTCTTCCAGTTGCTTGCGGAATGTGGTGGCCACCGAGACCGAGTCGAAAACGGCGTCCACAGCGACCCCGGCCAGACGCGCGCGCTCATGCAGCGGCACACCCAGCTTTTCGTAGGTGCGCAGCAGCTCGGGATCGACTTCGTCGAGACTCTTGGGGCCATCAGCCTTGCTCTTCGGTGCCGAGTAGTAGCTGATTTCCTGGAAGTCCACTGGCGGAAAATGCACGTGCGCCCACTCAGGCGGCGTCATTTCCAGCCACTTGCGGTAAGCGGCAAGACGCCACTCCAGCAGGAATTCCGGCTCTTTCTTGATCGCCGAAAGCTTGCGTATCGTTTCTTCGGACAGCCCCGGCGGCAGCGAGACGGATTCAATATCCGTCACGAACCCAGCCGAGTATTCTCGGTCCAGGAAGGTGTCAATTGGGTCGGTTACGCTACTGCTCATTCAGAGAAACTCCATGTCGAAGGGCATGCCGCCGTTTTGTTTGGTGGCGCGCTATGGGCATTGCTGCGGCCGGGTATGAATTGGATCGTGGCGGTGGGATTCACCATGTCGGCAACCGACACCTGCTCGAGCGTCTTGCGCACGGCGGCATTGATGCGGTGCCAGTTGCTGCGAATATTGCAGGCGGCCTCGACGCTGCATGCACCCGGTGTGGCGGTACATTCGGTCAGCCCGAAAGGCTGGTCATCGAGTGCGTCTATAATGTCGGCGATACTGATGTCTTCAGGCGCCCGACCCAGGGCATAACCGCCCCGCGCTCCCCGGGTGCTTTTGACGATCTCGCGCTGCGCCAGCGACTTCAATACCTTGCTGACCACCGGTTGCCCGAGGCCCAGGGTTGATGCAAGATCAGTAGCGCTGAACACACGCTGCGGATCTGACGCCATGTGCGTCAGCAGCAGTGTTCCGTAGTCGATGATCTTGCTGACGCGCAGCATATTCGCCGGTTCTCCCAAAGCCTGTTGTTACCAAACCATATAGTACCATTTCGGTACTATATGGGCAAAGCTTTTCTACGGGTTAACGCGTATGGCGAACTCGCCGTCGCTGGCTAACGAGCTTCGCTCGTGCATGACCAGATCGTGAAACGCCTGGGCGGCCGCAGACAGCCCCCGATCTTCGCGACGCACAAGCAGCAACTGACGTCGAATCTCGCTGCCCGGTGCAAGGGGTATTGCGCGCAGCAGCGGGTAGCGAAAGTGGAATAGCGTCATGCCGGGTACGAGACTGACACCCATTCCAGCTAGAACCAGGCCGCACACGGTGGCGAGATGATCCACTTCAAAGCTCACGGGCATCTCGGCAATTCTGGAGTCAGACACCAGGCCCTGGCGGATGCTGCTGCCCTTGCCCAGGTGAATCAGCCGCTCCTTTGTCAGGTCGCTGGTCGTCACCGTTTCATGGTCAGCGAGTGGATGATCATGCCGGCATATGAAGTAGAACCGGTCCTCGCACAATGGATCGACCGTTAGCCCCTCCATGTTCAGGCCTTGGGCGGCCAATGCCATATCCGCCGCCCCGTCACGTACCATCTGCAGACAGGGTTCCAATAGCGCGTCTCGCAAGCTGATTCTTACAGCCGGATATTGAGCGCTGAATGTAGCGCAGATCCCAGGCAGCCACCCTGCCGCCAGAGACGGAAGCGCAGCGATACTGACCTTACCTCGGCGTTTATCGGCGAACTGCCTCATTTCTCCGATGAGCCCCTCCATATCGTTCAGGAGGCGAGGAGCGGTCAGGAAAAAGTGCTCGCCTTCCTGTGTGAGCGTTACCCGCCGAGTGGATCGATCAAACAGCCGGACCCCGACCAGCTCTTCCAACGACTGTATGAGCGCACTGAACGCCGGTTGAGTGAGGTGACACCGCCTTGCGGCGCGCGTGAAATGCCGCTCCTCTGCCAGAAACAAGAAGGCCCGTATCTGCCGCGCTGAAAGATTCATTCAAAATCCATATCGATGCATCCGATCTTTCTATTTTACTTATAGACCGGCGGGATTTAGTCTCTCCCACACTGCTTAGACATTCAATACGGAATGAAAAATTTCATCGTGGGATGCGGCGCCGGGTTTTCGGGAGATCGGACCGACGGAATAACGCCGCTGGTTGAGACCCTTATTGAATTGGGGGGCCACGCGCTGATCTTCGAGACGCTGGCCGAACGGACGCTGGCCCTCGCGCAGCTGGCTAGGAACTCCGACCCTCTTGCCGGCTATGAGCCGCTACTCGAAGAGATCCTTCGCCCTTGTCTTGGGCCTTGCCTTGAACACGGTATTCGCATCGTCAGCAACTTTGGCCAAGCGAATCCACAAGCCGCTGCCCGGCAGATCCGTCGCCTTGCACATCAGTGGAATCTTCGGGAGCCGCGTATTGCCGTATTGGATGGAGACCGACTGGCGACGTCGGCGCAAATAGATTACCTGCGTCATACGTTGCCCGATTCTCTGGACCCGGACAGAATCGTCTGCATTAATGCTTACCAGGGTGCGACTGAAATTGCGCAGGCCATACGGGCCGGCGCTGAAGTCGTGGTCACGGGTCGTGTGGCAGATCCGTCGCTCGTGGTCGGGCCTGCCATGGCGCACTTCCAGTGGCCGGAGGACGATTGGCATCGCTTGGCCTGCGCGACCATGGCCGGCCATCTGCTGGAGTGCGGAACACAGGTTACCGGAGGCTATTTCTCTGTCCCGGGACTCAAGGACATACCGGGCATGGACTGCCTTGGCTACCCCATTGCGACCATTGACCAGGAGGGTGATGTCGTTATCGAGAAAGCTGCCGGTACCGGCGGACGTGTCGATGTGCGTACCGTAAAGGAACAGATTCTCTATGAAGTCCATGACCCTGCCGCCTACCATACGCCCGACGTTATCGCGGACATAAGTCGAGTTCATGTATCGCCGCTCAGCTCGAATCGCGTACGGGTCAGCGGGGTCGCAGGGCATCCAAGACCGGACATGCTTAAGGTAAACGTGTTCCTGCGTGGCGGCTGGCTGGCCGAGGCAGAAATATCTTATTTCGGGCTACAGGCAGAGGCCAGAGCACGGCTTGCCGCGGACACGGTATGTCGCCGCCTTGGCTCGGCCTTGAAACCCAGAACCGATCTGATCGGTGTTTCCAGCATATTGAATGACGACGTCGGTCAACTGTTTGCCGCCACCAAGCCAGGTAGCGCCCGCGATGTACGGCTGCGCATGGCCGCCACACACGATGAAAAGCGGGTCGCGGAACAATTGCTCAGAGAAGTCAACGCCCTGTACACGTGTGGGCCCGCTGGTGGCGGCGGTGTGAGAACTTCACTGAAACCGCGGCTCAACAGCGTTTCAACGCTGATCCCTCGGGACCTGGCGCCGGCCTCCTGGAGCTTCCTGCCATGACTACGGTAACTGTGCCTCTATACCGGCTTGCTCACGGTAGAACCGGGGATAAGGGCAATATTTCGAACCTGAGCGTGATTGCATGGGAAGAAGAATGGTATCCCATCATCGAGGAACAAGTTACGGAAGCAGCCATTCTGGAATGGTTTTACTTCAGGCGTCCCACCCGCGTCACGCGCTACGCCATACCGTCGATCGCCGCCTTCAACTTCGTGATCGAGGGCGCGCTGGATGGCGGGGTGAACGATGCACTGAATCTGGACAGCCACGGCAAGGCACTCTCGTTCCATTTACTCGACTTTCCCGTACGTGTACCGGCAGCCTTGGCATCAAAGCTACCGGACGTCCATCAACCTCCTGAGGAGACATTATGAAAAAGAAGACTTCATCGCTACGACGCCTGCTGTTGGCCACGCTCGTGATGGGTGTGCCAATGCTCGGCAGTGCCCCGGCCTCCGCCCAGGACTTTCCGTCGAAACCCATAACCTTCGTGGTTCCGTTTGGCCCGGGTAGCGCTACAGACCAGTTGGCTCGCGCCGTTGCTCAGGGCGTCACGGAAAAGTCGGGTACGACTGTCGTTATCGAGAACAAGCCGGGCGCCAGCGCCATGATTGGCGCTTCGGATGTTGCGAGAGCTCAACCTGACGGCTACCGCGTGCTGATCACCACCAACACCAGCCATGCCGCCAACCCGCACCTCTACAAGCAGCTCAGTTATGACCCGGTGAAGGACTTCGAACCCGTGACGTTGCTCGGCGCGGGCGGGCAGATCATGGTCGTCAATCCCAAGTCAGAGGCCAAGACAGTAGAAGACTTCCTGCGCTTGGCCAAGGCAAACCCGGGCAAGCTTTCATTTGGAAGCGGTAGCTCGAGCAGCCGTGTTGCGGGCGAACTTCTTCAGCAAATGGCCGATGTGGAACTGCTGCATGTGCCATATAAGAGCAATCCGCTGGCGATCACCGACCTCCTTGGGGGGCAGATCGACATGATGATCAGCGACATGGCTACCGGCTTGCCGCAGGTGCAAAGCGGCAGCTTGCGAGCACTGGGCGTGACCACGCAGGAGCGTTCAGCCCTGGCTCCGGACGTTCCCACCATCGCAGAGGCCGGTGTGCCGGGATATGAGATGGGATACTGGTTCGCCGCGTATGTGCCCGCTGGTACACCGGATGAAGTCGTCTCCCGACTGCACTCGCTACTGACCGAAGCGACCGAGATGCCCGCTGCCAAGCAATTCTTCCAGCAAACCGGAACGCGAGCCCTGACCTCCACTCCTGAAGAACTCAGGGAATTTCAAGCCGATGAAACTGAAAAGTGGGGCAAAATCATCGAGCGCGCAGGCATCGAGAAGTCCTGACGATGACGGGCGGCGGCATACAGGCACACACCATATAGCCCTATACAATATCGGCTTTGCAGCACTGGCGGGTACATACCCGCCCACGCCGACCGGAGAAACATGGAAGCTGTGCCGTTCAATCACGCCGCCGCCCTTGCGGCCTGCGCACGGGGCGATGAGGCCGCATTTCACCGACTGTTCGACCATGAAGCCCCGCGGATGCTCGCGTTATGCCAGCGACTCGTTCCGACCGACGCCGAAAGCGTGCTGCATGACGCCTTCGCATTGATTTGGCGTAATGCCGATCAGTACGACGAAACCATGGGCCGTGCTCGAGCCTGGATTTACTGCGTCCTGCGACATGTCGCCCGACATCATCGGCTGCGGCAAAATGTGGTTCCACCGGTCTTGGCTCCCTCATTGCCCGGACCCCCGCAGACGGGCGGCAAGCTGGCTGCCCTGGCGGCCAATGAGCCACTCGCCTACCAGGTGATCGCACACGGATATCTGGACGGCGCAGATTACCGGCGGGTGTCCAGCTGGCTAAGCCGTCGCGAATCCGACCTTCGGGATGCGATTCGAGATGCATTCATCGAGGTCTCGGCATGAGCTCGGAGCCGCGTGAAGAGACCCTTGCCAAGGACGTGCGCGTTGCCGAATACATCTGCGGCCTGCTTTCTCCGGCTGAAAGCGCCCAAGTGCACGCACTGCTGGCTCGTGATGATGAGGCGCTGGCGATCGGGCTGCAATGGGAAGCCGAACTGCTGTCTCTGGTTGACGCGCTTCCTCCCGTATCGCCCCCGGCAAGCCTGCGCGAGCGCCTGCAGCGCAGCTTGAATATCGGTCCGCCACAAGCCCCCATCCAGACACAGCTTCTGCGCCGCCGTTCCCAGGAGCACGACTCGGTTGCCATACCTGCGCAGACGCTGAGCGAGCGAGCCGCCGTTGTTAATCCCGCCCCTCCAGCGGCGGAACCAACCCGCCCTACTGTCCATTCTTTTACGGCTTCGCCGACGCGCGCTAGCCCCACCGGGGTCGATGGCGCGGCGGAACACGCGTCGGAACCCGCAGCAGAAGAAGCGCGCCCGCGCGCAAAGACCGCCGGGCCGGTAAGCAGTGGATCAAACGGCTCACCCGGCCTGGCATCGTCCGCACATTCCCGCGGCCCGTCATCCGACCACGAACGGGCGCTGCTGCGCAAGCTGTGGCTGTGGCGGCTGATCGCATTGGGTGCCGCGGCCGCGGCCATCGTCGGGTTCATGTTGCCCGGCGAGCCCCCTCCTCCACCGGTTCAGATCGTGAAGGTGGCCCCGACACGGGCGGCCATTCTGATGGCGCCCGGCACCAGCAGTACGCCGGGCTGGACCGCCACGCTCGACGTCGATGGCAATCTGATGATGCAACCGCTGGTGCACACCGAGGTACCGCTGGGTTCGCAAGTGTTGCTCTGGACTCGAAGTGCCCGTGTACCCGAGCCTCGCCTTCTCGGCAAGATCGACCCCAATCGGCCCGTGCAGGTACCGGCGGCGACTCTGGGCGCGCTGGCCGAAGATCAGCTCTTCGAAATCACGTTGGAAAAAGACGAGGATGCGGCGGAAGGTGTGCCCAACGGGCCGATTCTCTTCATCGGGCAGATGACCGTCTTCGCTGCGGGTGCGGCGACTATGCCCGATACCGCGTCCGGCGCATCGGATGCCTCTGGGGCATCGGCCGGTACGATCACTACACAGCCGTGAAGGGGCAACGGGGCTGAAGGCGGTTTCGCCCAGGCCCCAGCCCCAGCTGGCACTCAGGAAGACAAGTGGAAATCGCCGCTGACGCCGGATTCAGCCGGCGATGCTTCTACGGCGGCCGCCAGGCTATCACGAATGGCAATCAGGTCTGAACGCAGCGACTGCAGCTCGCTGGCGCTGAGCCGCACCGCGGCTTCCGGATCATAGGCGGCACGATCCGAAGCGTCTCCCAGACGATTTCGCGCACCGCTAATGGTAAAGCCTTCTTCGTAGAGGAGATGGCGGATCCGGCGGATCAGCAGGACTTCATGATGTTGGTAATAGCGGCGGTTGCCACGCCGTTTGAGCGGCTTGAGCTGAGTGAACTCCTGTTCCCAATAGCGCAAGACATGTGGCTTGACGCAACAAAGTTCGCTCACTTCGCCGATGGTGAAATAGCGTTTTGCAGGGATGGGGGGCAGATTGACGGAAGTTTCGCTCATGCTCGTGAAATGCAGTGGGGCCGCTTATCGTAACTGCGTGTCTGTCAGGCCTTGCCGTTGGGCAGACCGGCCTGTTCGACGACGCTCTTCAACTTCTGGCTGGCATGGAACGTTACCACGCGACGCGCGGCAATGGGAATCACCTCGCCGGTCTTCGGGTTGCGACCCGGACGGGGCGGCTTGTCTCGTACCTGGAAATTGCCGAAGCCGGACAGTTTGACTTCTTCGCCACGGGCCAGGGCCTCACGGATCTCCTCGAAGAATGTATCAACGATGTCCTTGGCTTCGCGTTTATTGAGGCCGACCCGCTCGAACAGAAGTTCGGCGAGCTCAGCCTTCGTCAGTGTACGCTCTACTGTCATGTTGAGCCTTCCTCAAGCGTTCTCATGCGCGCTGGCGTGCGCCGTGTTGATCGGTGAGCGCCTGCAGCAACGCTGCCATGCAAGCATCGACGGTTGCGTCGTCCAGCGTGGCTTGTGGGTTCTGCAACCAGAAGCGGAATGCGAGGCTCTTTTCTTCGTTGGCGGCGGACTTGTCACGCCAGACGTCGAACAGTCGAACATCTCTCACAATAGCTAGATTAGCATCCGAAGCGACGGCTCGGGTAAGCGTGTCCAGCAATTCCTGGTAAGACACCGATGCATCCACCCAGACGGCCAGATCGCGGATGACCACGGGCTGACGCGAAAGCTCGCCCAGTTCCGGCATGGCTACCGATGAGATAGCGTCGACGTCCACTTCAAAGACCACAGGCGCATGGCCGAGTTCGGCTTTCTGGACCCAGCGCGGGTGCAGCTCACCAATCCACCCTATGATCTTGCCCTCGAGTTCGAGTTGCGCGCTACGGCCGGGGTGAAGGGCCGGGTGAACCGCGGGAACATACCGCACTGCATTGGCGCGCCGACCAATCAGGGCGGCCAGATCCGCCTTCATATCGTAGAAGTCCACTGGACGAGTGGCCGCGCCCCATTGTTCGTCGTAGGCCGGTCCCCATGCAGCCGCGGCAAGCCGATTGGGCTGCTCCACGCCTGCCACGGTCAGGTCTCCATCGCGAACGTCGGGGTTGCGCCAGAACACACGACCAAGCTCGAACACGCGTACGCGGCTTTGGCGCCGCCGCATGTTGTGCGCAATGTTGGCGACCAGCCCGCCGATGAGCGTGCTGCGCATTACTGCCAGCTGACTCGCGATGGGGTTCAGCAAGCGGATCGGATCGTCCCGGCCGGCATAGTCGCGTTCCCAGGCCTCTTCGACGAAGGAGAAGTTGATGACTTCCTGATAGTCGAGCGCCGCGAGACGTGCACGCAATTCATGCGGGCCGCGGCGCGTTTCCGGAAGCGAGAGCATTTTGGCGCGAGCGCGGGGAGGCTGGTCGGGAATGCGCTCGAAGCCGTAGATGCGGGCGACCTCTTCGATGAGGTCCTCTTCGATGACGAGGTCAAAGCGATAGCTCGGCGGCTCGACCACGAAAACATCGCCTTCGATCGTGAACTGCATGCCGAGCCGCGTGAAGACGTCCTTGACCTCGTCCTGCTCCACCGGAATTCCGAGCACGCGGCGGCAGCGGTCCAGGCGCATGCGCACAGGCTTACGCTCAGGCAGCGTAATGATTTGATCGTCTAGCGGCCCCACCTGCCCACCGCAGATATCGACGATGAGACGGGTCATGTATTCGAGGTCTTCCGGGATATTCGCAAAGTCGACGCCGCGCTCGAAGCGATGGCTGGCTTCGGAGCTGAATTTGTAGCGCCGTGCGCGCCCCATGATGGCCTCGGGCCACCAGAACGCGCCTTCCAGGTAGATGTCGGTGGTGTCCAGGGTGACTGCGGTGGCCTCGCCACCCATGATGCCGGCCATGCTCTCGACCACGTCGCCGGCGGCAATGATGCCGACGTCGGGCTGCAACGCCACCACCTGGCCGCTGAGCAGCTCCAGGCTTTCGCCCTCGCGCGCCCAGCGAACCGTCAGGCCGGCTGCGATGCGCTTGATGTCGAACACGTGAGTCGGGCGTCCGAGCTCGAGCATCACATAATTCGAAATATCAACCAGCGCGGAAATGGAGCGCTGCCCTGCCCGCTCCAGCCGCTCCTTCATCCAGGATGGGGTTTCCGCGCGGGCGTTCACCCCCCGAATGACGCGGCCGGCGAACCGGCCGCATAGATCAGCCGCTTCCACAGTGACGGGTAGCCGATCATTTATGGTGGGCGTGACGGCCTCGAATTCCGGCGTCTTTACAGGCGCACCGGTAAGTGCCGCAACTTCACGGGCCACCCCACGAATCGACAGGCAGTCGGCGCGATTTGGCGTGAGCTTGAGCGTAAAGACGGTGTCGTCAAGGTCGAGATAGTGGCGCAAGTCAGCGCCCACCGGGGCATCCGCCTTTAGCTCGAGCAGTCCGGCATGGTCTTCGGACATGCCAAGCTCACGCGCCGAGCACAGCATGCCGGCCGACGCCACACCACGCATCTTCACCGCGCCGATCTTCATGCCGCCTGGCAATTCGGCGCCCACACGAGCCAGTGGTACCTTGAGCCCGGCGGCGGCATTCGGTGCTCCGCAGACAATCTGCAGCGATTCGCCGCTGCCATCGTCGACGCGGCACACCCGCAGACGGTCGGCATTCGGATGTTGTTCCACCTCGATGATATGCCCCACCACGATGCCGTTGAAGGGTGGCGCAGCGGCCTGGGTCTCTTCGACCTCGAGGCCCGCCATTGTCAGGCGATGGGACAACTCCTCGGTGTCGAGGTCGGGATTGACGTAGGCACGAAGCCAGGATTCCGGAAATAGCATGGTCTACTCGATGTCAGGCAGTCTGTGGGAGTTCAGCGATTGAACTGGCGCAGGAAACGCAAATCGCCTTCAAAGAACAGGCGCAGGTCGTTCACGCCGTAGCGAAGCATGGCAAGGCGCTCCAGGCCGGAGCCGAAGGCGAAGCCTATGTAACGCTCGGGATCGAGACCAAAGTTGCGTACCACCTGGGGATGGACCTGCCCGGAACCAGAGATCTCCAGCCACCGCCCCTTGTTCGGGCCGGAGGTGAACATCATGTCGATTTCGGCAGACGGTTCGGTAAACGGGAAAAAGGAAGGGCGGAAACGAACGGAGAGGTCGTCGGTTTCGAAGAACGCCCGCAGGAAATCGGTGTACACGCCCTTCAGGTCCGCGAACGAGATATCCTCTGCGATCCACAAGCCTTCGACCTGATGGAACATCGGGGAGTGCGTCGCGTCGCTATCGACCCGGTAGGTGCGGCCGGGGGCGATCAGCTTGATGGGCGGCTTGTGCATGCGTGCATAGCGCACCTGCATCGGGCTGGTGTGGGTACGGAGCAGCAACGGCAAGCCCTGATCGTCGTTCATGTCGACGTAAAAGGTGTCCTGCATGGAACGCGCCGGATGGTTCTCCGGGTTGTTCAGCGCCGTGAAGTTGGTCCAGTCGTTCTCGATCTCGGGGCCGTCGGCCACGTCGAATCCGATGGAGCGGAAGATCGCCTCAACGCGCTGCCACGCCTGAATCACCGGATGAATACCGCCAAAACCACGGCCTCGTCCAGGCAAGGTCACGTCGATGGTCTCGGCTGCCAGCCGTCGGTCGAGATCGGCCTGCTGCAGTTCGGCTCGCCGCGCGTTGAGCAGGGATTCGATCTCCTGCTTCAGCACGTTGATGCGTGCGCCCTCTTCCCGGCGACGCTCCGGCTCGAGGCCGCCCAGCGCCTTCAACATGGCGGTGAGCGCACCCTGCTTGCCAAGAAAGCGCGCCTTGGCGTTTTCAAGCGCTGCGGCATCGGCCGCCTGCGCGAACTGTTCTTTCGCCTGGACGATCAGATCATCGGGCTGGCTTGTCATTTCGTACCCTTCCAAATGCAAACGGAGCCCCATGGAGCCCCGTTCACAGACAAACAGTATCTTGGCCGATCAGGAAGCCAGAGCTGCCTTGGCCTGCTGGACTACCGCTGCAAAGCCGGCCTTGTCGTTCACCGCCATGTCCGCAAGGACCTTGCGATCGAGTTCGATCTGGGCCTTCTTGGTGCCGGCGATGAAGGCGCTGTAAGTCACGCCCAGTTCACGGCAAGCCGCATTGATACGAGTAATCCAGAGAGCACGGAATGTGCGCTTCTTGTTGCGACGATCACGGTAGGCATACTGCCCAGCCTTCATGACCGCCTGTTTGGCAACCCGGAATACATTACCGCGGCGACCGCGATAGCCCTTGGCTGCCTTGATGACCTTCTTGTGACGTGCGCGGGCGGTAACGCCGCGTTTTACGCGTGGCATGTTTGAACTCCTTTAATCAAGCGAAAGGCATCATTGCCTTGACAGAAGCGACGTCGGCGTCGTGCACTGCGGTGGAACCGCGCAGCTGACGCTTGTTCTTGGTCGTCTTCTTGGTGAGGATGTGGCGCTTGAACGCCTGACCCCGCTTGATGGAGCCGCTACCGCGAACCTTAAAGCGCTTGGAGGCGCTTTTCTTGGTCTTCATCTTGGGCATGATGATTCAACTCTTGTAATGCATACGCAGGTGGCGATCAAACCATACTGACCACACTTCTCAAAACCCGACACATGCTTTTCTAACCCCGCGTCCTTGGTAAAGATCCGCTTAAAGGGGCATTTCGCGAAGAAGGGACTTAAAGGCAGATAGCCCAAGCCCAATCCGAACGAAAGCCCTTGATTATAGATTGCACACAGGCCTGTTGTCCAACGGCAAGCGAGTCCTGTTTGAAGGACTCAGAATGCGGCGCTCACGCCCACCACTACAGTCGCCTTGCCCATGTACCGGCCATGGCTGTTTGTGTAGAGATCGCGATCAGCGTCCGTATCCACGTAAGTAAGCGAGGCCCCGAACCGGCCGAACTGACGGCTGAGGCCGATGCTCCAGTCCGTGTACGAGCCTTCGCTCCAGTTGCGTATTTCCTGCCGCCCAACGTGGCCACTCAACTCGATACCGTAAAGGCCGGTGGGCCAGGCGGCGCTGAGATCGAAATACTGGCTGTGCTTGCTATCCGGAGTCCCGAAAAGGTCAGTGAACGCGTGGGAGTACTTGAACGAAACGGGGCCATAGCCGACCGAGACATATGCTTCCGTGGTGTCAGGATCATTGAATCCACCCGGGTACCGGCCGGGATAATAATAGTGCAGCACGCCCACATCAAGGGTTACGTCATTGGCAAACGAGCGGCTGTAGCCGCCATAGAAATCCATTTCCACGCTCGAGGAAACATCCGGGTCCGCATCGGAAAGCCAACTGATGCTGGAGTTCCAGTTCCCCACGTAAAAACCGCTGCTGTGGCCGATGTCGAAGCCTCCCTGTACGGCCGGTTTACCGTTGGTCTGCATCAGCCCGCGGTATCGGTAGTCGGTGGCCACCCCCAGGTTGGCAGACAACGTCCAATCAGACTCCTCGGCCGCGGTTTGCGCCTGCGCCGACGCCATCACGGCTATAGATAGCCCCGCGGCCCATAAAGCCCTGCCCAAATGTTTCATGGTTACACTCCTTGTGTTGAACGGTTACGAGTCGTTCAACGCAAAGGCCATGCCATTTTTGCTCTCCGTATATGGCCGGATCTGTGTCTGACAGGCGGCGAGTCAGTGCACTGTCGCGGCGCGGCAT
>JAJUGH010000003.1 GCA_029268265.1 Alcaligenaceae bacterium
AGCCCCTGCTCCTGCGCCGCTTCAATCAGGGCGCGCATCAGTTGCGATCCCAGCCCGCAGCGCTGCCATTCATCACCGATCACCAGCGCGTACTCTGCGCCCCGGCCATCGGCATTTCGCAGGTAATGTGCGAAGCCGATGATGCGCTCTCTGGGATACCCACGATTTTCGGGATTCGGCTCCTGTATCGTGGCCACCAGCGCCAGCTCACGGTGGTAATCAATGCGCGTGTAACGAGCCAGCATCCTGGGTGTGAGTTCGCGCAACATCGACACGAAACGCATATAGCGCGATTCATCGGAAAGCCCTCGCACGAACGTCTGTAGCGCTTCGGCATCTTCCGGCCGTATCGGCCGCAGCAGCCATTCCTTGCCGTCGCGCATCTCGCGCGTCTGCACCAGGTGCCGCGGATACGGATGAATCGCCATGTGGCGATATCCGGTGGTCTCAGGCAACACCAGCATCGACGCGCTGGCCAGCCTGATGCGAAGGTCGGTGGCCACCAGAACATCGCCATCCACATACAGCGGGTCGATATCCAGAGCCTCGACGGCCGGCACATCGGAGACGAGAAGCGAAATGCCCTCCAGCGCTTCGCGCAGGTATTCGAAGGCGGACGGTGTCAGCGTCGCGGACAACGTGCTGGACCAGAATCCGCTGCGCTGCACGAGCTGCCGGGCAAGATAGCCGTTCAGCGGCGGGAGCTCAATGGCGGCTTCGGCTCGTGCGAACGGTTCGAGGCCGCGCCCGAAACTCAGGCAGGGGCCGAATTTGGGATCGGTGTGCATCCGTATGGCCATCGCATCGGCATCCGACGGCGCTTCCGAGACCAACTGAATTGGCACATGAAAGCAGGCCAGCAACTGTATGGTCTCGTCGCTGGAAAGCGATAGCCTGCCGCGTCGCTGCGCGGCGCGCACGATGCTTCGGGCCCGTTCGACGTCTGGCGGCCGGCTCAGGGGTTCCGGCGGCAGTATCTGCTGAGCCAGGTTCTGACTGTAGTGGTACGCGGCCAGGATCCCGAAGGCATTGGCCGCCGTCTCAGGCGTACGGAACGCGGGCGTGCCGGCTTCATCAAGCACGTGGCGCAAGCGCCGCATCGTGGCATCGCCCATCAGACAGGTGACGATCGGCTTGGACGACGCGGGCGCCATGGCGGCCAGTTCAGTGGCCACGCTGTCGAGGTCGGCAAGCGGATCCGGCGCGAGCAACACCAGCACACCGTCCACTCCCTTGTCCTCCACCAGCACCTCGAGCAGGCGCCGCATGCGTTGGGCGGTGATCGGCGCATACGTCACCACGGGGTTATCCACCCGCGCGCCGCTCTCGAGCTCGGCGGAGATTTTCTCAACGCTGGCGGCGGCGAGTTCAGCGCGCTGCACGGCGGTCGCCTCGCCCATGACATCAAGCGCAAGCCGCGCCGCGCCCTCACCGTTGGACAACAATGCGATGCGCTTACCACGCGGCCGGCGCGTATGAACCAATACCTTGATCGCGGAAAACAGCTGGACAAAGAACCGGATCCGGACCGCCCCCACCCGCCGCAACAAGGCGTTGAAGGCAGCCACGTGCATGGGATCACGGTCCAGCGGCTCTTCCACCTTTAGGACAATGACAGGCTTCACACTGGCGGCCGCCCTGGCGGCGCTCGTGAAATTGCGCGATGACGTGGTCTCTTCCAAATACAGCGCGATGCTGTCAGTGCGCGGATCCATCGACAGATAGTCCAGGACCTCCGGCACATCGATGGCCCCTTCGTCACCCACCGAGATCACGGCTGAAAAACCCAGGCGTACGTCGGCGGCCCAATCGAGCACGGCGGCGGCAATGCTGCGCGACTGGGTTACCAGCGCAACCCGACCCGGTAGCGCACACTGCGAATGATGACTCAGGTTCACGCCTCTGTGCGGCCGCTGCACGCCAAAAGAGCGTGGCCCCAGCACCAGGCAATCATTCAGGGTGCTCCATGCGCGGCAATAGACCATGTCCTGTATCGGATCGCCGGACTGGTCCGGATGGGCCAGCACCACCACGATGCGGGGCCGATAACGGCGCAAACCGTCCAGCACCAGCGGCAGGCTTGATGGCGGGACGCAAACCAGCGCCTGATCGAGCCGCTCTCCGGCGGCGACACCCGCCAGCGTTGATGGCCAGAGATCGTGTTCGGCTTCCTCCAGACCCAGCCGGGTAATGCCGTTGCGCAACGCCGGCGGCGTGTTTGTCTCGAGCGGCAACGGCCGATCAGAGACGACCACTAGCGCGCGTGGCTCGAAGAGCGCAGCAAGTCTGTGACGCAGCATGATTCCCTTTTTATCGGCCAACTCCGCTTACTCTAAAATAGAGCGAGCCAGTTGCCAACCTGCCGCGCCTTACCCGGCCGGCGTTTTCCATTGCCATGATCACCAATACACCCAACGCCGTCCGCACCCGCTTCGCCCCGTCTCCCACGGGTTTTCTGCATTTGGGGGGCGCACGCACGGCCCTGTTCTCCTGGGCGTTCGCACGCCATCACGGCGGCACGTTCGTGCTTCGTATCGAAGACACCGACCTGGAGCGGTCCACGCCCGAGGCCGTGCAGGCCATCCTGGACGGCATGGAGTGGCTGGGTCTCACGCCGGATGAGGGCCCCTTCTACCAGATGCAGCGCATGAACCGCTACCGCGAAGTGATTCAACGCATGCTTGAGGAAGGCACCGCCTATCATTGCTACTGCACGCCTGAAGAGGTGGAGGCCATGCGAGAGAAGGCCCGTGCCCAGGGCCTGAAGCCGCGCTACGACGGCACGTGGCGCCCCGAGCCGGGCAAGTCGTTGCCGGCTATTCCGGAAGGCCGCAAGCCCGTGGTGCGCTTCCGCAATCCGCAGGACGGCGTCACCGGCTGGAACGACATGGTGAAGGGGCCGATCCATTTCGATAACACCGAGCTGGATGACCTCATCATCGCCCGGCCGGACGGCACGCCCACCTACAACTTCTGCGTGGTTGTGGATGACTGGGATATGCGCATCACCCACGTGATCCGCGGCGACGACCACGTCAATAACACCCCGCGCCAGATCAATATCCTGCGCGCGCTGGGCGCCGAGCCGCCTATCTATGGCCACGTCCCGATGATCCTGGGCCCGGACGGCGAAAAGCTATCGAAGCGACATGGTGCGGTAAGCGTCATGGAGTACGACAAGGACGGCTACCTGCCTGACGCCATGGTGAATTACCTGGCCCGTCTGGGATGGAGCCACGGAAACGATGAATTGTTCAGCCGCGAGCAGCTGGTGGAGTGGTTCGACAGCGGCAACCTCAGCAAGTCGGCATCGCAATGGGATCCAAAAAAACTCAATTGGGTGAACGCGCACTACATCAAGCACAGCAGTGACGCCGATCTGGCCGCCAGAGTCGCACCGCGAATTCAGGCCTTGGGCGGCGATCCGGAAGCCGTGGATCTTCCTTCCGTGATGGCCCTGCTGAAAGACCGGGCCGAGACACTGAACGAACTGGCGGACGGCGCCATGCTGTTCTGCGCGCCCTTTGCCGCTGCAGAATCCGAACTGATGGACCAGCACGTTGACGACGCCGCCAGAGCCCTGTTGGCTGACTTCGCCGAACAGGCACGTGGCCTGGCGGAGTGGACGCCCGAAGCGCTCGACGCCGTGATCAAGTCATTGCTGACACAACATGGCGTGAAGATGCCCAAGCTGGGCATCCCGCTGCGGCTGGTTGTCACCGGCCGAAAGCAGACGCCGTCGATCACTCACGTGTTGGCCATTCTCGGCCGTGACCTCGTGCTTGAGCGCCTGGCGGCCTGATCACCACGCCAATCGATAGTCGGGCGGCATCCGCCTGGCATCGAGCTTCACACCGTCCGGTGAGCGCAGACTCAGGCGCTCACCCGCTTTGCCTGTGAGCTGATATCGGTTTTGGTAGATCGGATCCTTCGTATCGACCGGCGATCCATTCGACTCGAGCGTGCGCAACACGAAGGCATCACCGTCCCGGCGCCAGCAGCCGGTCTCTGCCAGCCCTTGCGGAGGCCGCTTGGGACGCGTCAGCTGTTCGGTATAGCTCATCGTGCCATCTGCACGCAGGTCGAAGAATGTCTTCAGCTCTCCGCTGACCCCCGACTCACGCCGCACGCTCAGCCACTTTCCCACTAGCGGGTCCGCCTGGGCGGCCGGCACGCAGGCTGTGTCATCGGGCGATGCACGCTTTTGCTCCGCGGGGCCGGCACACCCGGCAAGCAGGGCGATAGCACCCATGGCGACAACGGCCATTGATGGTCGGGTAGGCAACATGTGTTCGACTCCTAATCCTTGATGGGCAGACTTATTTCGTTCTTGATTTCCCGCAGTGCCACGATGCTGCGGGTCTGCCGTATGCCGGGCAGATTGAAAAGGAAGCGGTGTAGAAAGGCATCGTAGGCTTCGGGAGTTTCGACCAATATTTTCAGCAGGAAGTCCGAGTCACCGGTGACGGCATGGCATTCCAGGATTTCGGGGGCGTTGCGCACGGCCCGCTCGAAGTTTTCCACCACGTCGGCTGAGTGACGCTCCAGGCTGATCTGCGCGAACATGCAAGTGCCGAGCCCGACTTTGCGTCGGTCCACGCGGGCGTGATAGCCCTGGATCACCCGCTCGGACTCTAGCGCCTTGATGCGGCGCCACACCGGCGCGGCCGAGAGTCCCACCTGATCCGCGGCCTGTTGAGCGGAAATTCGAGCGTCGGCTTGCAGCACCCGGAGGATGCGGCGATCGATTTTGTCCATGGTTTGTCTCTCCCACGCAATATTCATTTCGTTTTCAAGGGATTCTACGACGCCATTACGCAATAAACCGCCAGCTCGAGCTGCCTATCATGGGAATGAAGGAGGACTCCATCATGGCCGCCATCGCCCGACCCAAACCCTATCGCCTGCAGGACAATCTCACGGCAGAGCACGACCGCATTTTCCTGACCGGTACACAGGCGCTCGTACGCATGCTTCTCAGCCAACGGCGGCGGGACCGCCGCCAGGGCCTGAACACCGCCGGCTTCGTCAGTGGTTACCGCGGATCGCCGCTAGGCGGCGTTGACCAGGCGATGTGGCGCGCGAAATCGGAGCTCGACGCGCACGATGTCCGGTTCATTCCGGCCATCAACGAAGACCTGGCGGCCACCATGATGATGGGCAGCCAGCAGGCGGCCATGCATGCCGAACGCAAGGTCGATGGCGTATTCGGCATGTGGTACGGCAAGGGACCGGGCGTGGATCGCGCCGGCGACGCGCTGCACCACGGCAATGCGGCCGGCGCGACGCGGCACGGTGGCGTGCTTCTTGTGGTGGGCGATGACCACACGGCGGCCTCATCATCGATCCCGCACGCGAGCGACGCCACGCTGGCATCATGGAGCATTCCCGTCATTCACCCGGCCTCGGTGGAAGACTATGAGTATTTCGGGCTGTGGGGATGGGCGCTGTCGCGCTTTTCGGGCGCGTGGGTGGCCCTGAAGGCGGTGACCGAAACCGTGGAAAGCG
Organism: Alcaligenaceae bacterium; assembly: GCA_029268265.1. Lineage (GTDB taxonomy): Bacteria > Pseudomonadota > Gammaproteobacteria > Burkholderiales > Burkholderiaceae_B > Yanghanlia. The sequence goes on from JAJUGH010000003.1 coordinate 5,509, forward strand.
GACGCAGCTTCGTGCCGCGGAGCATCCCGGACTTCGACATGCCCCCGGAGGCAGTGCTCCAACACCGTCGGGAATACAGCGCAAGGGAATTCCTGACGCCTGCCATCGAAGAACGCATGCAGCAGCGTCTGGAGGCCGTGCGGTTGTTCAGCCGGCATCACCCGCTTGATACGCTGCTGGAGCCGGCGCCCGGTGCAAAATGGGGGATCATCAGTGTCGGCAAGGCGTCGCTTGATACCTCTGACGCCCTGCGCCGCCTGTGTGAAACACAGCCCGAGCTTCCTGCCATCCGTCATCTGCAGATCGGCCTTGTATGGCCGCTGGATACCGATGTGCTGGCGCGCTTCGCACTTGGGCTCGACCACCTGATCGTCATCGAAGAGAAGGGTCCGGTCGTTGAAGACCAGATTCGCCAGCATTTCTTCAACGCCGCGCGCCGGCCCAGTGTTTACGGAAAACACGACATGAACGGCGCGGTGCTGGTACCGGCGGCTGGTCAGCTCTCTCCTTCGATCGTGCTGCATGCATTGGCTTCGTGGCTGCAGCAGACGGCAGGCATTCCGCTACCCCACAAGCAGTCCAGCATTGCGGCCGCGCCTTCGGTAGCCGGCATTACACTACGTCGCCCCTATTTCTGCTCCGGCTGTCCCCACAGCACCGGCACGCGTGTGCCGGATGGCAGCCAGGCCCTGGGCGGCGTTGGGTGCCACTACATGGCCACATGGATGGACCGCAACACCAGCGGGCTTACCCAGATGGGAGGCGAAGGCGTGGACTGGATCGGCCTTGCGCCCTTCATCGAAAACAATCACGTCTTCCAGAACATGGGCGAAGGCACCTATTTCCATTCGGGAGTACTCGCCATCCGCCAGGCGATCGCAGCCGGCAGCAACATCACGTACAAGATTCTCTTCAATGACGCGGTTGCCATGACGGGCGGCCAACCTGTGGACGGCCCGATCTCGGTGCCGGGCCTGTGCGGACAGTTGCTGGGGGAAGGCGTGCGGCATATCGTCGTGACGACCGATGAGCCGGAACGCTACAAGGGCGTGGCGCTGCCTGCCGGCGTGAAGGTGCACCATCGCCGCGAACTCGATGCGATCCAACGCGAGCTGCGCATGATGAAAGGCGTGACGGTGCTGGTGCACGATCAGACCTGCGCCGCAGAGAAGCGCCGTCGCCGCAAGAAAAAGGAAATGCCGGAGCCCAGCCGGCGCCTCTTCATCAACACTGCTGTGTGTGAGGGTTGCGGAGACTGCGGAGTGCAATCAAATTGCCTCTCCATCGTGCCCGTGGAAACGCCCCTCGGCCGCAAACGGGCGATCGAGCAGTCCACCTGCAACACGGATTACACCTGCGTCGAAGGGTTCTGTCCCAGCTTTGTATCGGTCGTGGGAGCGAAGCTGCGCAAGTCCGCCGCGGCACTACCCCAGGCCAAGCGGGCAGAGCTCGATGCCCTGCTATCCGCCATTCCGGAACCGGAGAAACGGCCTGGCGAAAGTTGCAACCTTCTGGTGGTCGGCATAGGCGGCACCGGTGTAGTCACAATAGGCGCCCTCGTCTCAATGGCGGCTCATCTGGAAGGACGGCCGGCTTCCGTATTCGACATCACCGGTCTGGCGCAAAAGGGCGGCGCGGTAATCAGCCATGTTCGCATCGGCGGGGCCGCGTCTCATGCGACCCCGGTGCGCATCGACGTCGCGGCGGCGGACACCGCCATACTGTGCGATGGGGTGGCAGGGATGAAGCCCGAGGCATTCCAGACGCTGGCCTCCGGTCGCACGCTGGCCGTGCTCAACGCCCATCTCGCTCCGCCGGCGGAGTTCACCCGTGATCCGGGCGCCGGCCATGACCTGCAGGCCATCACCTCGGCGTACCGCCAGGCCGTGGGTGATTCGCAGCTCAGCAGTCTCGATGCGCACGAATTGGCGTTGCGCCACTTCGGCGATGCGCTGCTGTCGAACATGATATTGCTCGGGCACGCGTGGCAGCTGGGCGGCGTGCCCGTCAGTGCATCAGCATTGCAGCAAGCCATTGAGCTGAACGGTGTGGCGGTCAGCGCCAATCTCGAGGCCTTCCGTCTCGGCCGGCTGTCGGCGTGGCGAGCCGAAGCGCTACGCACGCTCCTTATGCCGGCACCGGTGCAAGATGCCGCTCCCGAAACGCTTGAAGCGATCTTGAGGCGCAATGCAGACGCCCTGGCTGCCTACCAGAACGACGCCTACGCCCGCCGCTATGCCCGCGCCGTCTCGCAGGTGCACGAAGCCGAGTTGCGCGTACGCCCATCACAGGCGCCAAAGCTGGCCATGGCCGCGGCCCGTTCGCTCTACCACCTCATGGCGATCAAGGACGAATACGAAGTCGCCCGCCTCTATTCCGATCCGGAGTTCCGTCAGAAGCTGGCGGAGCAATTCGACGGCGACTTCTCGCTGCGCTTCCACCTCGCTCCACCGCTATTCGCCCCGAAGGATCCGCGGACCGGCCGGCCGCGCAAGATCGACTTTGGTCCCTACATGGAAGGCGTATTCCGTGTATTGGCGCGAGGGAAGATGCTGCGCGGAACATGGCTCGATGTTTTCGGATGGCAGGCTGAACGCCGCGAAGAAAAGCGCCTCCTGGCGGAGTTCGAAAAGATGCTGGATGCCATCGCGTCGCGGCTCACGGCAGAAAACTACGGCGATGCACTGAGGCTCGCCGAACTGCCGCTCACCGTGCGGGGATTCGGCCATGTCAAAGCCGCGGCCATTGCCCGATACGAGAGTGAGCTTGCGGGTCTGAAGCCCGTGTTCGTAGAAGTACGGGTGCGTCCCAGAGGTCTGGCGCAGGCGCACTCCTGACCTCCACACGCGCCCATCACCACTAGAAAATATGACGAAATCCGGCCCCCGGCGGCTCAAAAGCCCCGGGGGCCTTGCGTTTGCGCCGCAGTTGCCACGTCCGTCTCCACACCCTACAATTAGGCCGAAACCAACGCCACACCACTATATTTAGTGTCACAGAGGCCGACATGCACACCACCACCCATACTGAATCCCGCCCCACGGACGCGGCTATCCCAGTGAGCGACACAAGCAGCGCTGCCGCTACGCAGTGGTCCGAATACCACGTGATCCGGCGGAATGGATCCGTCGTTTCGTTTGAACCCTCCAAGATCGCCATCGCCATGACGAAGGCCTTCCTCGCCGTCCAGGGCGGCCAGGGTGCCGCGTCGGCGCGCGTGCGCGAACTGGTGGACACACTGACGCAACAAGTCGTCGGCAGTCTGCAGCGCAACCGCATGGGCGGCGGCACGTTCCACATCGAAGAAATTCAGGATCAGGTCGAGCTTGCCCTGATGCGCTCGGGTGAACACGATGTCGCTCGCGCCTATGTGCTCTATCGCGAAAAGCGCGCGCAGGAGCGCGCCGCCACCCACAAACCGGCACCGGCCCATGCGCCTGCCGCCACACTGAACGTCTCGGAGAACGGAACGCTCCGTCCGCTGGATCAGGCCCGACTGCGGTCCACCATCGCCGAGGCTGCGGCGGGCCACGATGCCGTCAACGTCGACGCCATCTTCCAGGAGACCATCAAAAACCTGTATGACGGCGTACCGGTGGACGAGGTCTTCAAATCCGCCATCCTGGCCGCTCGTGCCCGGGTGGAGATCGATCCCTCGTACAGCCAGGTGACGGCCGGTCTGCTGCTGCACACCATTCGCAAGGAGGTGCTTGGAGAAGAAGTGGCCCAGTCGGCCATGGCGGAACGTTATGCGGAGTACTTCCCCCGCTATGTGCGCAACGGCGTCGAGGCCGGCCTGCTCGACCGGCAGCTGCTGCAATTCGATCTTCAGAAGCTTGGCGCCGCGCTGAACGCCGGCCGCGACACCCAGTTCAACTATCTGGGTCTGCAAACCCTGTACGACCGCTACTTCCTGCACGTGAAGGGCCGCCGCATCGAGCTGCCGCAGGTCTTCTTCATGCGGGTGGCCATGGGCATGGCGCTTAACGAGATCGACCGCGAAGCACGCGCCATCGAGTTCTATGAAGTCCTGTCTTCCTTCGATTTCATGAGCTCCACGCCCACGCTGTTCAATTCGGGCACGCTGCATTCGCAGCTGTCTTCGTGCTATCTCACCACCGTGGAAGATGATCTGTCGTCCATCTATGACGCGATCAAGGAGAACGCGCTCCTGGCAAAGTATGCCGGCGGGCTCGGAAACGACTGGACGCCCGTGCGCGCCCTGCGCAGCCATATTCGCGGCACCAACGGTGAAAGCCAGGGCGTGGTCCCATTCCTGAAGGTGGTCAACGATACGGCAGTGGCGGTGAACCAGGGTGGCAAGCGTAAGGGCGCCGTCTGCGCCTATCTGGAAAGCTGGCACCTCGATATCGAAGAATTCCTCGAACTGCGCAAGAACACCGGCGATGAGCGGCGGCGCACGCACGACATGAATACGGCCAACTGGGTACCTGATCTGTTCATGAAGCGCGTCATGGAAGAAGGGGAATGGACCCTGTTCTCGCCGTCGGATGTCCCTGATTTGCACGACAAGTTCGGCCGGGACTTCGAAGCTGCCTATCTGCGCTACGAAGAGAAGACCCGCAACGGCGAAATCACGCTGTTCAAACGTATTCCGGCCATCTCGCTCTGGCGCAAGATGCTTTCCATGCTCTTCGAAACCGGACACCCGTGGATCACGTTCAAGGACCCATGCAATATCCGTTCGCCGCAGCAGCACGTAGGCGTCGTACATAGTTCGAATCTCTGCACCGAAATCACGCTCAATACCAGTGATACCGAAATCGCCGTGTGCAACCTGGGCTCGGTAAACCTTGCCGCTCATTTGAAGGACGACGGCCAAGGCGGCTTCGAGCTGGACCACGAGAAGCTGCAGCGGACCATCAAGGTGGCCATGCGCATGCTCGACAACGTCATCGACATCAACTACTACGCCGTGGCCAAGGCTCGCAATGCCAACCTGCGCCATCGTCCCGTGGGGCTAGGGGTCATGGGTTTCCAGGATTGCCTGCATCGCATGCGTATTCCGTTCGCGTCGGATGCCGCCGTTGAATTTTCCGACCGTTCCATGGAAGCCGTGTGCTACTACGCCTATTGGGCCTCGAGCAAGCTCGCGGCCGAGCGTGGCGCCTATTCCAGCTTCAAGGGCTCGCTGTGGGACCGCGGCATCCTGCCCCAAGACACGCTGGCCATGCTGAAGGAAGAACGTGGCGGCTATGTCGACGTGGACACCACCGAGACGCTGGACTGGGATGCGCTGCGCAACCACATCCGTGAGCACGGCATGCGCAACTCCAACTGCGTCGCGATCGCGCCCACGGCCACCATCTCGAACATCATCGGTGTGTCGCCCTGCATCGAGCCGCACTATCGCAACCTGTACGTGAAATCGAACCTCTCCGGCGAGTTCACCGTGGTCAACGAATACCTGGTGCGTGACCTCAAGGAACGGGGTTTGTGGGATGCGGTCATGGTCTCCGACATCAAATACTTCGACGGCAGCCTGGCCCGCATCGACCGCATTCCCGCGGACCTTCGCGAGCTGTATGCAACTGCCTTCGAGATCGATACGAAGTGGGTCATCGAATGCGCCGCCCGCCGCTCCAAATGGATCGACCAGTCGCAGTCGCTGAACATCTTCATGACCGGCGTATCCGGTCGCAAGCTGGATGAGACCTACAAACTGGCCTGGCAGCGCGGCTTGAAGACGACCTATTACCTGCGTGCCATGGGCGCCACCAATGCCGAGAAATCGACGGGCCGCGGCGGTGAACTGAACGCCGTATCCGCGACAGCGGGCGGCGGGCTGAACGCCCTGCCGGCAGCTTCCGGCGCCGATCCGATCGCGTTGCCGACGGCCGAGACCGTGGGCGAAGTCTGCACCATGCGACCGGGCGACGACGGCTTCGAATCATGTGAAGCCTGCCAGTAAGGCTGCGCCTGCAAAGAACTCAGAAAGGAATCACCATGCTTGACTGGAACGACACTCCCTCACCTTCCACCCAGCCGCAAGGCCCACAGTCCGGGAGCCGCCCGGCCCCGGCTCAACCCGCTCAACCACTTGGTGCAACGGCTGCCGCCGCCACACCGGCGAACGCGGGCACGCCCTCGCACGGCCACAGTATTGCCGCCGAAACCCCCAGCCGCGTTCGCGCTGCCGACAAACGCATCATCAATGGCGAAACGGACGTCAACCAGCTCGTGCCCTTCAAATACAAATGGGCATGGGAAAAGTATCTCGCGACCTGCGCGAACCACTGGATGCCGCAGGAGATCAACATGTCGCGCGATATCGCGCAATGGAAGAATCCCGACGCACTGACCGAAGATGAGCGGCGCATCGTAAAGCGCAATCTCGGTTTCTTCACCACGGCCGATTCGCTGGCGGCCAACAACATCGTGTTGGGAACGTATCGCCACATCACTGCGCCGGAATGCCGCCAGTTTCTGCTGCGCCAGGCTTTCGAGGAAGCGATCCATACGCACGCCTACCAGTACATCGTGGAGAGCATTGGCCTGGATGAGTCCGAGATCTTCAACGCGTATCACGAGATCCCTTCGATACGTGCAAAGGATGAGTTCCTGATTCCGTTCATCGACGCAATCTCGGATCCGAACTTCCAGACGGGCACGCCCGAGTCGGATCAAACGCTGCTGAAGTCGCTCATCGTATTCGCCTGCCTGATGGAAGGTTTGTTTTTCTACGTCGGCTTCACGCAGATCCTGGCACTGGGCCGCCAGAACAAGATGACGGGAGCGGCCGAGCAGTACATGTACATCCTGCGCGATGAATCGATGCACTGCAATTTCGGTATCGACCTCATCAACACCATCAAGCTCGAAAACCCGCATCTCTGGACGCCGTCCTTCCGCGAAGAAATTGCGGAGCTGTTCAAGCAGGCCGTCGAGCTTGAGTACGCGTATGCGGAAGACACGATGCCGCGCGGCGTACTGGGCCTGAACGCGTCGATGTTCAAGTCCTACCTGCGCTTCATCGCCAATCGGCGTTGCCAGCAAATCGGCATCGATACACTGTTTCCACATGAGGAAAATCCATTTCCGTGGATGGCGGAAATGATCGACCTCAAAAAGGAACGCAACTTTTTTGAGACACGTGTCATCGAATATCAGACGGGAGGCGCGCTCAGCTGGGAATAATGCTTGGTAGTGCTTTAGGCTTAAGTTAGACTCTGGAAGACTCAGACTCCAAGGAGCACTACCATGGCTAAAGCCAAAGTGGCCGCCAACGTAGCAAAGAAAACCAAGAGCACCAAGGCCGCAACCAGCAAGGATGCGTCAGTGAAGAGTCCGGCAGCGCAGCCGGCGCCGGAAGCGGCGAAAACGGCAAAGGCGGCGAAGTCTGCCGCCACCAAGGGCGCTGCCAAGAAGGCCACGGTGACCAAGGGTACTGCAACCAAGGCCACGGCCAAGAAGGCGGCCAAGACCGCAACCAAAGCAGCCAAGGCCACCAAGGTAGCCACTCCGAGCAAGGCAGCGAAGGCCACGAAGACTTCCGCTGCAGCGCCCGCCAAGGCTCCAGCAAAGTCTACGGCCACGAAGGCTCCTGCCAAATCGGCAGCCAAGAAGGCCCCCGCCAAGTCGGCCGCCAAGGCCCCCTCGGCGGCCGCAGCAAAAGCTCCGTCAAAAGCAGCGGCAAAGAAAGCTGGCAAGACCAGTTCTGCGGCGGGTACATCCGCCACCAAGGCAACCAAGACCAGTTCCGCAACCGGGGCGCCCGCCACCAAGGCCGCATCGGTGAAGAAGACAGCAGCCAAGGCCGCCTCCAAACAGACGGCATCTTCGGATACGCCGGCCGCCGACACGGCACCGGCCAAAACGGCCGCAAAGAAGGCCTCGAAAAAGGTAGCCGCGCCAGCAGCCAAAAAAGCTGCCAAGGCCGGGGCGACATCATCAGATAAGGAAGTACCGGTGACTGATACATCCACCGACAGCAAAGGCAAGAAGGCCGCCGTGCCTGAAAAGGCGGCAAAGAAGAGCGTCTCGAAGAAAACTGCCAAGGCAGCAAAGAAGACGGCTGAAGCCACACCAGCCAAGAAGACGCGCAACCCGACCGCTTCCTGGCCGTTCCCTACGGGCAACCGCCCCTAGTTGGCGGCTCGTACGAATCTCAACGATAAGCCCGACGCGTCGGGCTTTTTCCTTTCGCTTTTGGCGCCTGCACTGTCATGCGACAATGGCGCTTCACGTATTTCCGAGTAGGCCACCATGTTCAGCGATGTGCTGTATTTCGTGCTCAACATTCTGTTTTCGCTGTTCGGCATCGCGCTCATCATTCGGGCCTGGATGTATGCCATCCGACTGCACCCCTTCAATCCCTATGCACAAGCCGTGCTGCGCGGGACGAACTGGCTGGTGAGCCCGCTGCGGAACGTCATCAAGCCATCAAACCGCGTTGACTGGCCGAGCCTGGTCGCGTGCTGGCTGACCGCCGTCGTATTTCTGCTGGTCACGTGGTTGTTGCTGGTGGGGCAACTGCCTTCCATGGAAGGCATCATGCGCTCACTGCTGGCGGCCTTGGTGACCATGGGCAAATGGGCCTTCAATCTGGTGCTCTGGATCACGCTGATTCAGGCCATCCTGTCTTGGGTGAACCCGCTGGCACCGATCATGCCGTTGCTGCAGACACTCACTGCCCCATTGCTGGATCCGATTCGGCGCTTCATGCCAGACCTGGGCGGGCTGGACCTGTCACCCCTGGTCTTGCTGGTGCTGGCGCAGGTGGCCATCATGGTGCTCCAGCGCTTCGCCTTCTCGATCTTCGGGGTCTGACGCAGATCGAAGTTGGACCAGAATGAAAAATGGCGGGCATTGCCCGCCATTTTCTTGCTTACATCGGGACGACCCGGGTCGGGCCGCCACCGCTGATCACGCGTACCCGTTGGCCTGGGCTCAGCGCGACATCGTCTTCCTGCGCAATGACACGCGTCTCGCCGTTGTCGAGCCGAACGGTGATCTCAAGTGCACTGGATTTGCCCATGCGATGTTCGACGGCGTCACCGGCCATTGCACCCAGCAAGCCACCGCCTATTGCCGCCAGAACCTGGCCGCGGCCGCCGCCAATGGAACTGCCGGCCACACCGCCGAGAGCACCACCGGCAAGCGCGCCGGCACCGCCAGTGCGTTCGTTCTGGATCACCACCTGGCGTACCGCCTCGACCGTGCCCAGGCGTACGATCTGTTCGCGCTGAGCCTGTCCGTATGAATAAACCGAACTGGATGCGCTCTTGTGAGCACAACCGGCCAGCACCGCCAACGAGCCGGCCACCGCTACTGCCGCCAGCCAGCGCCGGGAGGCACGGCCTGCGGAATGTTGTTGAATAGAGGTATTCATTTACCGCTCCTGTGTGTTCACCTGCTCTTGGTCCAGGCTGATTCCATAACGGGTTTGCAGCATGGACTCGATATCCTGACGGGTCGGCCGATGGTTCTGCGGCCCACGAGAGGCCACCTTCAGGCTGCCCATCACATTACCCAGTTTACATGCGTCGACCAGGCCCCATCCATTGGTCAGGCCATACAGCAAGCCCGCTCTATGGGCGTCGCCGCATCCGGTGGGATCGACAACGGTCTCGGCCGGAACGACGTCGACGGTGATGCTGCGGTTCCCTTCATATACTACTGCGCCATCGGCACCATGGGTGACGATGGCTCCCTTCAAACCTGCTGCAATCTGTTCCAGTGTCAAGCCGGTGCGTTGGCTCACCACTTCTGCCTCGTATTCGTTCACGCAGAGGATGGAAGCCATGGTCATCATTCGCCGCAGATCGTCGCCATCGAACAGCGGCATCGCCTGACCCAGGTCGAAAACAAACGGAATGCCTGCAGCATGGAGTCGTTCCGCATGCGCGAACATGCCTTCCTTTGCATCGGGGGCGATGATCGCCCATGCCGCGTCCTGCCCGGTGATGTCGTTTTCGGCGGAATGCTGCATGGCGCCGGGGTGAAACGAGGCGATCTGATTGTTGTCCAGATCGGTGGTAATGAAGCACTGGGGCGTGTACTTGTCTTCCAGCACACGCACCATGCTGATGTCGATCCCCAGCTGCTGCATGTACTCGAGATAGTCCGCAGCATCGGCGCCCACGGTGCCGACCGGCACGGCGTGACCGCCGAGCAAGCTCAAGTTGTAGGCAATATTGCCCGCACAGCCTCCATACTCTTTTCGCAAGCTCGGCACGAAGAAAGAGACACTCAATGCCTGAATGCTGTCGGCCAGAATGTGGTCTTTGAAATGGCCCTCGAAGACGGCAATGGTATCGAAAGCAATGGAACCGCAAATGAGCACTTTGTCAGACATTGACGCCAACACCTTATGGGAAGAATTTGTCGAGCTGATAGCCGTTGGCCTGCACGCTGCGCACCGATAAGGGTACCTGCACGGTCAGTTCGCTACCGGCTGCGAATGGGCCACTGCGTAGCGAAGCAGGCACCCAGACTGAAGGCGCCAGGTTGCGCCGGACCACCACAGCGCCCGAAGCATCCTTCAGGTCCAGGACCAACGTAGGCCATTCCTGCGGACGCTCGTGAGTATTGCGCAGCGTCACCTCAAGAGTCAGCGATGACACGTCGTCTTTCGGGGCACCCGAGGAGCGCAGCGCCGACCCGGTAATGGCGATCAGCCCGATCTGCCGCTCATAGGGAACCGCGCAGGAAAGCCGCTCGCAGGCTGCCTCCAGCACTGGTCTCAAGTTTGGAAAATTGTTGGCCAGCTGGCCGCGGTATACGTAAATGGCCTGAGCGAGCAGCAACACCAGCCCGCAGATAATCAGCACCAGCCATACCGGCGTCAGCCAGGCGGGACGATGCAGAGTGCCATCGAAAGGCTTGGCCTGGTGGCGCTCGGAACGCCGGCCCGGACTCGGGTCGACGTACAAGTAATCGGGGGCTCTGTCCTCTTCGTCGGCCGGTTCCGTTGGCTCGGGGTCGGATGCCGTAAACACAGGCATGGGTCGCCGCCCACTCACGGATCCGGACGTTGGCTCAGAAATCGTGAACTTGGGGGCGTAGCCCGGCCCCCCTGCATCGCCGCGCTGCCGCACTACCGAAGGCAGGCTGGGCTCCCTTGAAGACGCCGGGTGTTTTGCCAAAGCGCCGGCACCGATTACAGGCTCGGCACGGCTCCGGGAGGATGCGCCCGCTGTCCACGATGGCGCAACAATGTCGTTATTCCCCTCCGTAGGCAACGGAGGCAGCGTCGGCTCGTTGACCACCGGCACCGCGCGAGGAAGCCTCGGCTCCGTTATCACTGGCCCCGCGGCAGGCAGCTTCGGCTCGCCCGGAACGGGGGCTACCGGAGTAGGCCGCGGCCCACTGCTCAAGGGCGCAGACGGACGAGGCACGGGATCGCTTGACACGGGCGCTGGCGCTGGTGCCTTTGTCTCCGCGCCCGCAAGGGTTGGCGCTACGGGAGCCGGCGGCACCGGCACCGGCTTTGGAATTACCGGCTCGGCGCGGGGTACCGATGCGACCGGATCAGGCCGACTGCCGACGGCAGGCTCCTGCCGTTTCCCGGCGGAAGCTTCGGCGGCGGGTACCACCGCATCAAAGCCGTCGAAAATATTCGCGCACTGGATGCAGCGGATATATCCCTTGCGAAGTTGAAGCTGCTCCAGAGAGACCGGAAATGCGGTCTCGCACTGTGGACATCGTGTAGTCAGCTCCATGCCGTCACCCGCTCAGTCGTCCCGACCCCGCACGCCGTGCAGACAGACCCAGCCGTCGCGCGCCTGCCATACGCCCATTTCGAGCCATGGCCGGTACGCCGCGGCCACTTCCTCGGCCTGGCGCTCGAGCACACCGGAAAGCACAAGGCTGCCGCCCGGCGCCACGCGGTTAGACAGCATGGGCGCAAGCACCTTGAGCGGGTTGGACAATATGTTGGCAACGACGATGTCGAACTGGCCGGCCTCCAAGGCGTCAGGCAAACACGCAGTGACACTCACGCCGTTCTGGCTGGCATTGTCGCGTGTGGACTGCACCGCGAGCTCGTCGATGTCGACCGCGTCGACGCGCGAGGCGCCCAGCATCGCAGCTGCAATGGCCAGAATGCCGGATCCACAGCCGTAGTCGAGCACGGTCGCTCCGCGCGGCAGGCCGGAGGCCAGCCACTCCAGGCACAAGTGTGTGGTCGGATGGCTGCCGGTTCCGAAGGCGAGCCCGGGATCCAGCTGGATGCGGACAATGCCACCCGGTTCTGTGTCAGCAGCAGGCAGCACGGGATCTTCCGCATGCCAGCTGGGCACTATCCAGATGTTGTCACCTACCTTGATCGGTCCGAACTGTGACTGCGTCAGACGGACCCAATCCTGGTCAGGTACGTCGCGCAGCGACCAGTCCGAGTCGGTCACTTCCCGGTCGGCTTCGTGCGACAGCTGCTCGAGTACTTGCCTGGGATCCAGCCCATCAGGCAACAGCGCAACGACACGATTGTTGCGCCAGGCCTGGACTTCAGGTTCGAGACCCGGCTCGCCATACAGGGGGCGCTCGACTTCCGTATCGCTGTCTGCGTCTTCGACCGTCACCGCCAGCACGCCGGTATCCATCAGGATATCGGACAGTGCTTCGGCTTCCGCCTCGGAACAACTCAGGACCAGTTCACGCATTCTTTTCTCCGTAGCTCCGCCCTGCGGCATCGGCCGTCACAGCGCTGCCCGCGGCAGCGCACAGGCTCAAGGCCTCTGAGACAGCTTGTGCTCCAGATAATGAATGGAGGTACCGCCCTCGATGAAGCGCGCGTCGGCCATGAGCTCGCGATGCAGTGGGATGTTGGTGTTGACGCCTTCGACAACCATCTCGGACAGAGCAATACTCATGCGCGCGATGGCCTGGTCTCGGGTATCGCCATAAGTGATGAGCTTGCCGATCATCGAATCATAGTTTGGCGGCACCGTATATCCGGCGAACACATGCGAATCCATACGAACGCCGGGACCACCTGGCACGTGCCAGTTCGTGATCTTGCCCGGGCTCGGCATGAACTTGAACGGATCTTCAGCATTGATGCGGCATTCGATCGCATGGCCACGGAACTGCACGTCGCGTTGACGCAGCGTGAACTTCTCGCCAGCGGCGATAAGAATCTGCTGCTGCACGAGGTCGATGCCCGTGATCATTTCGGTGACCGTGTGCTCGACCTGTATGCGGGTGTTCATCTCGATGAAGTAGAACTCGCCGTCTTCATACAGGAATTCGAACGTGCCGGCGCCGCGGTATTGCATGCCGCGGCAGGCATCGGCACAACGCTCGCCAATGCGCTCGATGAGCCGACGAGGAATGCCCGGTGCGGGCGCTTCTTCAATCACTTTCTGATGGCGCCGCTGCATGGAGCAATCGCGCTCGCCCAGCCACAGGGCATTACGACCGCCGTCGGCCAGAATCTGGATCTCGATATGGCGAGGGTTCTCGAGGAACTTCTCCATATAGACTTCCGGATTGTCGAATGCCGCCTGGGCTTCGCTGCGCGTCAGGGCCACCGCATTCAGCAACGCTGCCTCGGTATAGACCACACGCATGCCGCGGCCACCGCCACCGCCCGCCGCCTTCACGATCACCGGATACCCGATGTCGCGCGCGATGCGCACGATTTCAGCGGGGTCATCGGGCAGGCCGCCCTCGGAGCCCGGCACCACCGGCACGCCGGCAGCAATCATGGCCTGCTTGGCTCTGACCTTGTCGCCCATGATGCGGATCGATTCCGGGCGCGGGCCGATGAATACGAAACCACTCTTCTCTACACGCTCGGCAAAATCCGCATTCTCGGCGAGAAAGCCGTAGCCGGGATGGATTGCTTCGGCATCGGTGACTTCGGCCGCCGAGATGATGGCCGGCATATTCAGATAGCTGTCGCGCGGGGAAGCCGGGCCGATGCAGACCGATTCATCGGCCAGACGCACGTACTTGGCATCGCGGTCGGCTTCGGAGTGAACGACGACGGTCTTGACACCGAGTTCGCGACAAGCCCTCTGGATCCGCAACGCGATTTCGCCGCGGTTGGCGATGAGGATTTTCTCGAACATGAATCTATCAGCCGATGACGAACAAAGGTTGACCGTATTCGACGGGCTCGCCGTTCTCGACCAGGATTTCCTTGATCACGCCAGCCTTGTCGGCTTCGATTTCGTTCAGAAGCTTCATGGCCTCAATGATGCACAGCGGATCGCCTTCCTTGACGCTTTGGCCAACTTCTACGAAGGGAGCAGCGCCGGGGTTCGGTGCACGATAGAAAGTTCCGACCATGGGCGCCTTCACCACATGACCGGCGGGCGCAGCGGGGGCCGGTGCTGCGGGCGCAGCCGCTGTCGGAGCCGCCGCCACGACGGCAGCAGGTGCCTCGGCGGGCGCTACGGGCTGCGTGGCTTGCGAGAACTTGACGATCCGCACCTTGCCTTCACCTTCGGTGATCTCGAGTTCCGCAATACCGGAATCCGCAACGAGGTCGATGAGGGTTTTGAGTTTTCTTAGGTCCATACCAACTTTCCGTGGCATTGGCCCGCCATAGGATGCAGGCCAAGCAATTGTTTGTGAAAAAGGGAACCGCCCGCCTATGCGGCAAGGGCGTACTGCAAAGCGGCCTCGTAACCGAATGCGCCCAACCCTGCTATCACTCCTTGCGCCGCCGTAGCCAGGTAGGAATGATGGCGAAACTCCTCGCGCTTGTAGACATTGGATAAATGCACTTCAACGTAAGGAATGCAAACGGCCGCCAGCGCATCTCGTATCGCAATACTGGTATGCGTGTAAGCGGCCGCGTTGATGATGATGTACTCCGTGCCCTCACGGGCGGCTTCCTGAATTCGGTCGACCAGGGCGCCTTCGTGGTTGCTTTGGAAGACGGTCAGTACCGCACCTTGGGCCTGTGCCAGGTTTTCGAGTCGTTCGTTGATGTCGGACAGAGAAAGCCTGCCGTAGACCTCGGGCTCGCGCGTGCCGAGCAGGTTTAGATTGGGGCCGTGCAGAACCAGAATGCGCTGCGCCATTATGGAAATTTTTTGAAGACAGACCGCCTTTTTACGCCAAAAAGCCCGGTTTGTCCAACAAACCACCCATAAATGGAACGAGCTTGACGCTATCCGCGGTCGGTCGAAAGCGAGGCCAGATGGGCATCAAGCTCAGCAGGATCAACCTGCCCGAGGATCTCGTGAGATATCCGGGAATCCGCATCAAAAACAACGGTATAGGGCAGGCCGCCCTTACTGTTGCCCAAGGCCTTCATCTGTTGGATGCCGCCGTGCCCGGCCACCACCAGGGGGTACGAGACCTTCACCTTTTCAAGAAAGCGTTCGATATTCGGCCGCGTGTCGATCGCGACACCCAGAAAGGTCATACCGGGATACTTGTGCGCCAGTTCGTCGAGGTCCGGCATCTCCTTGATGCACGGCGCACACCACGTGGCCCAGAAGTTCACCACCAGCGGCCGGCCCTGAAACCTGGACAACGGCACCGGCTCGCCATCGAGACCAGGATAGGAGTACGAAAGAAAGGTGGCTGCCCGATCAGGGTCAGTGCCGGCCAGCAAGGGGAAGGGGGCCAGCGCCGCGCCGGCGGCAGCCATGCCATGGCGCAGGAAGTCTCGCCGATTCATCGCGTAATGCCTTGATGTGTATTGAATATCGGTCTTGATGATAGCACTCCGGGAGGCGGCGCTCGTGCTGCACATGGACATGTCCGGCCATGACTCGAACCCGGCCCTCAGGCTCCCACTACAATAGGCACCGGAGGATAAACATGCACTTGCACATCATCGGTATCTGCGGCACTTTCATGGGCGGCCTGGCTTTGATCGCCCGTGCTGCGGGCCATACCGTCACGGGCTGCGATGCCGGCGTCTACCCGCCCATGAGCACCCAGCTCGAGGAACAGGGCATCCGCCTGATCGAAGGCTTCGATGCAGACCAGATGAGCCTGCGCCCGGATCTTTTCGTGGTGGGCAATGTGGTGCGCCGGGGGAATCCCCTCATGGAGGCGATCCTGGACGCCGGGCTGCCCTACACCTCCGGACCGCAGTGGCTGGGTGAAGCCGTGCTGCGGGGGCGGCATGTCCTCGCGGTAGCCGGCACACACGGCAAGACCACCACTACCGCCATGCTCACGCACGTGTTGCAGCATAATGGCCTAGCCCCGGACTTTCTGATCGGCGGTGTCGCCTCGGATTTCGGCGTTTCAGCCCGATATTCGCAGACCGGTCGCCACTTCGTGATCGAAGCGGACGAATACGACACGGCGTTCTTCGACAAGCGGTCCAAGTTCGTGCATTACCGGCCGCGCACGGCCATATTGAACAATCTGGAATACGACCACGCCGACATTTTCCCGGACCTTGCCGCCATCGAGACGCAATTCCATCACCTGCTTCGCACCGTTCCTGCGCAGGGGCGCATCATACTTCCTGCAAATGATGAAGCCTTGAAGCGTGTGGTGGAGCGCGGATGCTGGACCCCCACCGAAACGTTCGGGCCGGGCGGCGAGTGGCGCGCTGAAGGCGAGCCCGATTCCGGCCGCTTCGACGTCCTGCATGGCGAACGCCACCTGGGCACCATCGACTGGGAGCACGGCGGCGCTCACAATCAGCGCAACGCGCTGGCATCCATCGCCGCAGCGAATCACGTCGGTATCGCACCGGCCCAGGCCATCCAGGCCCTGAACTGCTTCCGCGGCGTGAAGCGGCGTATGGAAGTGCGCGGAACCGTTGCGGGCGTCACCGTCTACGATGACTTCGCGCATCATCCCACCGCCATTGCCACCACAGTGGCCGGTTTGCGCCATCGGCACAAGGAAGGTCGCATCCTGGCCGTCGTCGAACCGCGTTCCAACACCATGAAACTGGGAGCCATGGCCGCCCGTCTGCCGGGGTCGCTGGCACAGGCTGACAGGGTATTCTGCTTCGGCGCAACCTCAGGCCCGCATGCGCTCGGCTGGGATCCAGCCGCGGTGTTGGCCCCGCTGGGGGATCGCGCCAGCTGCTGGAACGATATCGATGACATGGTGGAGGCCATCTGCGCAGCCGCTCGCCCCGGCGACCACGTGCTGGTCATGAGCAATGGTGGCTTCGGAGGCATCCACGACCGCCTGTTGCGGCGCATGGCTCGTAGCGGGAGCCCCGCGTGATCCTCTATCTACACGGGTTCCGATCCTCGCCGCAGTCTACCAAAGCCGGCCTGCTGGCCCGCGCGGTGCATGAGGCGGGCCATGGGGATGCGTGGCACTGCCCGCAACTGCCCCCCAGTCCCCGGGAGGCGTTGGAACTCGCGGACCACCTCATCCATCAGCAGGTCGCCCAAGGCCTGGACCCTCACAACGGCCTAATCGTCCTGGGCTCTTCACTCGGCGGCTACTATGCAACCTGCCTTGCCGAAACCTGGCAATGCCGCGCCATGCTGTTCAATCCGGTCGTGTACGCCGCGCGTGATCTCGCCACGCAAGTGGGCGAGCACACCATGTGGAACTCGCCGGAACGCTTCCATTTCCTGCCGGAGTACGTCGACGAGCTCGCCGAGATGGCGGTCGGGCGGCCTTCGGATCCCAGCCGGTACTACCTGATGGCGGCAACCGGCGACGAAGTGCTGGACTGGCGCGAGATGGTGGAGTGGTACCAGGGCTGTGAACTGCGACTGCTCGAGGGCAGCGACCACGGCATCTCGGACTTCGAGCAATGGCTGCCCGAAGTGATGGACCGCATCCTGCAGCGCCAATGAAAACCGCCGTACCCACGGCCAAAACAGATCACATCATGTACGTTCTTTACGAAGAAAGCGGTAACTTCAAAGCCGCAAAAGTGTTTTCCCGTAGCGACTCGACCATGCAGGTAGAGTCCGAAAGCGGCAAGCGCAGCAAGATCAAAAACGCCAACGTCCTGTTCGAGTTCGATGCCCCCGACCCGCAAACATTGCTGAAGCAGGGACAGGCACAGGCCGCCGAGATCGAAATCGACTTCCTGTGGGAATGTACGCCGCAAGAAGAGTTCGAAGCGACCACCTTTGCCGAGGAGTACTTCGGCCACCCGCCCAATGCCGTGGAAAAGGCCGCGCTGATCTTCGCCCTGAACAGTGCCCCGGCGTATTTCCATCGTCGCGGCAAGGGGTGCTATCGCCCTGCCCCGCCCGATATTCTGGCCGCCGCCCTCGCTGCGCTTGAGAAGAAGCGCCTGCAAGCCGAGCAACAGCAGCGCTGGACCGATCAGCTCCTGGCCGGTGAGCTACCGCCAGAGATCGGCCAGATGGCCACTGCGCTCCTGACACGGCCGGACAAAAACTCGAATGAATGGAAGGCTTTCAACGCCGCCGTCGAGCAAAAGCAGACCACCCCCGAACGGCTGTTGCTTTCCGTAGGCGCCTGGCCGCATCCGCTCGCCCTGCATCAGGCACGCTTCATGGCCACGCACTTCCCCAAGGGAGCCGAATTCCCCGAAGTGACGCCGACGCAGGATTTCGACGATCTCCCGATCGCAGACGTCGTGGCTTACTCCATGGACGACAGCTTCACCACCGAAGTCGATGACGCGATCTCGGTGACGACTCTGGGCGACGACATGATCCGCCTGGGCATTCACATCGCGGCTCCCGGCCTTGCCATCGAGCGCGATGGAGAGCTCGACCGGCTCGCCCGCGCGCGCATGTCCACGGTCTACACCCCCGGACACAAGATCCCGATGCTCCCCGGCGAAATGATTTCGGCGTTTTCGCTGGATGCAGGAAAACTGCGTCCGGCGGTATCGCTATATGTAGACGCCAACCTGGCTACGGGTGAGATGACGAGCACCGAGACCCGGCTCGAGCGCATTCGTGTCGCCGAAAATCTGCGGCACGATCGGCTTGACGACGCCATCACCACCGAAGCGCTCAACGATCCGTCTGCCGATGTTCCGTATGCGGAATGGGTACGCCCGCTCTGGCGTTATGCCCAGCACCTCACCGCCCAACGCGATGCGGTGCGAGGGAAAGCAGAGAGCAACAATCGCGTGGAGTACAGCTTCATCCTGGAAGGGCCGCATGACGATCCGGACACGCCTGTGCGCCTGGTGCCGCGCCGTCGCGATGCGCCGCTGGACCGCATCATCGCCGAACTGATGATTCTGGCCAACAATCTTTGGGGCGGACTGCTCGCTCAACACGGCGTACCGGGGATCTACCGCTCCCAGCAGGCCGGCCGCGTACGCATGTCCACCCATCCGTTACCGCACGAGGCAATAGGGGTGCCCTATTACGCCTGGTCCACCTCACCGCTACACCGCTACGTGGACCTGGTAAACCAGTGGCAGGTAATTGCGACGGCACGACACGGCGTGTCGGCCCGGCTGGCGGCTCCCTTCAAGCCGAAGGACGCCGACCTGTTCGCCATCATCGGCGCTTTCGACGCCCAGTATTCCGCCTGGGGCGATTATCAGAACGCCATGGAGCGTTACTGGTGTCTGCGCTGGCTGCAGCAACAAGACATACGCGTCACCGAGGCAACCGTCCTTCGCGACGACCTCGTTCGCCTCGACCACGCCCCGCTGGTGACCCGTGTGCCCGGCATGCCCACACTGGAACGGGGCCACAAGGTCTCGATCGAGATTATGGGTTTTGACGAGCTGGGCCTTGAAGTGGACTGCAGGCTGCGCGACACTGCCCCTGCATAAGTCCGGGGTTCGCATCCATGTCCGTACTGGCAGCACGCCTTCTGCAGATTCGGGGAAGCCGCGACGACCACTTCGGCATCGCGTTGCTGATTTCGCTGGCCGTCCATGCGGCCATGCTGGCGATACACCTCTCCTCGCCACCCCCACCGCACGCTCATGAAACCACGCTGGAAGTGACACTGCTGAACGTACGGGGCGATACGCCACCGATGGCGCCGAAGGTGATTGCGCAGCATGATTTCGATGGAGGCGGTGACGCGCAGGCAGGGGTCGCCGCCACGCCGCTTCCTCTCACCGCCAGCAACACGCCGGATGAAGTCGTGCTGGCCGCCCTGAAGAAACGCCAGGAGGAGCTGGAAGCGGAACAGCAGCGCCTATTCGCCTTGCTGCAAGCCTCCGACGCGGCGGCTATTGACGGTGAGGTTCCCGAGCCTGCAGACGGCGCCGACCCCGGCGAAGACGAGCTGGAACAGGAAAGCGTCATTATCAACGCACGCATCGCCGCATTGAAGGAACGCATCGAACGCTACAACGCCAGGCCCCGCCAGCACTTCGTGGGGCCGTCGGCCGCTTCGGCGCCGGAAGCGCAATATGTCGAAGCATGGCGCCAGAAGATCGAACTGCTCGGTACGGAACATTATCCGGATGAAGCCCGCGGCAAGGTATATGGCAGCTTGCAGCTCACGGTCTACATACGCCGTGATGGCTCACTGCTACGGGTCGAGATCGATCGGCCTGCCATGCATCCTGTGTTGAACCAGGCGGCCCTGCGTATCGTTCAATTGGCCGCGCCATTCCCCCCGCTGCCGGCAGAGCTGGCTGCCGACACCGACATCCTGGCCATCACCCGAACCTGGCATTTCACGCGCGACCAGCTCGAAACTCGCGTACCCTGAGCCCATGACCTTGAACACGCCCCAACGGTATGCCGTCATCGGCAACCCGATCGAACACAGCCGCTCGCCGGCCATCCACGCCGCCTTTGCCAGACAGTGCGGCATCGAGCTGCAGTACGATCGTCTGCTTGCGCCGTTGGACGGCTTCGCCGACACGGTCGAAACCTTCTTCGCAAATGGCGGCCGGGGGCTGAACGTGACTGTGCCCTTCAAGGAGCAGGCATTCCAGCTGGCGCGTGACCACCTCAGCGATCGCGCGCGTATTGCCGGCGCGGTCAACACGTTGTGGCACGAAGACGGCAAGGTTCATGGCTGCAACACGGACGGTGTGGGACTGCTCAACGATTTGCGCCGGCTCGGACACGACCCGGCGGGCCGGCGCGTGTTGCTGGTGGGCGCGGGCGGGGCCGCCCGGGGCGTCGTGCTGCCACTGCTGGCCGCCGGCTGCGTGGAGCTGCGTGTCGTGAATCGCAGCAGTGAGCGGGCCGTACGCCTTCATCACGACGTGGTCGAACAGCTGCCGCAGCACGGCCGCCACCTGTCATCGGGCTCTCTGGACGAGGCGGGGTCCGACTGGGACATCGTCATCAACGCCACCTCCAGCAGCCTGGTCGGCGACGCGCCCGCCTTACCGGGTGAAATCTATGCGACTGGCGCGCTCGCTTACGACATGGTTTATGGCACTGAGCCGACGCCGTTCATGCTGAAAGCACGCGCACAGGGCGCAGCCGCTTGCGCAGACGGCCTGGGCATGCTCGTGGGCCAGGCGGCAGCGAGCTTTGAAATATGGCATGGCGTGCTGCCCGATGCCGTACCGGTGCTGGCCCAGCTGCGGGCCGACCTGGAAGCCGGCTGAGGCGCGGTCGGCATGGCAGTATTGCGCCTACTGAAGACGTTGTTGCTGGTTGCCGCCGGCCTGGTGCTGATTTACCAGGTAGGCCTGCTGATCATGGTGATCTGGTACGGCGTGTACAACCCCTCTAGCACCGCCGTCATGCAGCAGACGCTGCGCGAGCTGCGCCGCGAGGACCCCGGGGCCGCACTCAGGCATCAATGGGTGCCGTACGAAGAGATCAGCACGCACCTGAAGCGAGCAGTGGTCGCCTCGGAAGACTCGAACTTCATCAACCATTCCGGTGTGGAATGGGAAGACATCATGCGGGCCTGGGAATACAACCGCAAGCAGGCCGCCAGCGGAAGCAACGCCATGCGGGGCGGCTCGACCATCACCCAACAGCTGGCGAAGAACCTCTTTCTGTCCAATTCACGCAGCTACCTGCGCAAGGGCCAGGAGTTGATCATCACCTACATGATCGAACTCACCATGGACAAGAAGCGGATTCTGGAGCTTTACCTGAATTTTGCCCAGTGGGGTGTCGACGTCTTCGGTATCCAGGCCGCGGCGATGCACTACTACAAGCGCGATGCGGCCTCGCTGGGCCCAAGCCAATCCGCAAGGCTGGCGACCATGCTGCCGCGTCCGGCGTTCTACGACAAGAATCGGGATACCCGCTACCTGCGTTCGCGCAGCGCCACCATCCAGCAGCGCATGCGGCTCGTGCAGGTGCCCTGAACCATCCGGCCGGCGGGCGACCACCGGGCAACGATGTTAATCTTGCGTATTCTGGACCTCCCGCTTCATTCCGAACCCCATGCGCACGACCCGACGCTACCTGGCACAAGAGATCTATCGATCCAGTTCCGTCGTGCTCATCGCCCTCCTGGGCCTCTTCACCCTGTTCGCCCTGATCGAGGAACTCGACAAGGTCGGCACCCGGTTCACGCTGCTGAATCTGTTCTACATGCAGGCGCTCGCCGTACCGGCGTATCTGTACGACCTTCTTCCCATCGGGGTGCTTATTGGTGCGGTGCTGGCATTGGCCGGCCTGGCCCAGCGCAACGAACTCGTGATACTGCGGGTTTCGGGGGTCAGCGGCTTCAAGCTACTGGCGACGCTGTGGCTGGTCACCATTCCCTGGGTGATCGGCGCCTTCGTTTTGTCGGAAGTCGTCACGCCCGCTGCCGAGCTGAAAGCCAGCGAAGTGAGCCTGCAGCTGCTCGGGCGAGCCGAAGGAGGCCGCATGAGCAGTGGCTACTGGTTCAAGGAAGCCGATGCAGACGGTGGCACGCGCATCATCAATATTTCCGGACTGGGCGCCGATGGCTCAGTCAGTGGCGTCATTTTGTATGAATTCCGCGCCGGCCAGGAATTGGCGTCGATGTCCCAGGCCGCCAGAGGGCAATTCACCGGCGATTCGTTGCGTCTGCACGATGTCACGCAGACCATCGTCGATGAAAAATCGGTTGCCGCACTTGCCGATGCCCGGCCGCCTTCCGAGCCGGTGACCCGGATCGAGAAGCACGCTGAGCGGGTTCTGCCCACCACCCTCACGCCGGACCGACTCATTGCACGCGTGCTCACGCCCGAGCGCATGTCGATCCTGGATCTCACGGATTACATCGGCTACCTGTCCGAAAACAATCTACAGACCGACAGGCAGGTGGTGGCGCTGTGGCGCAAGGTTGCCTACCCCTTCACACTCTTCGTCATGATGACGATCGCGGCTCCTATCGCCTTCATGCAGACACGCCGAGGCGGCGTGGGCACAAAGGTCTTTATCGGCATCCTTCTGGGTGTGGGCTTCTTCATGATCAACCAGCTAGCGCTCAACGTGGGAATGCTGAGCCAGTGGGCGCCCTGGGTGACCGCCCTGGTTCCGAACGTCGGCGCGTTGACGCTTGCGTTCGGTATTCTTGTGCTGATGGAGAACCAGCACGGCGTGCGCCGCTTCCTGCAGGCGCGATGGCCATGGAGCGGGAAGACGGCATGATGGATCAAGGCCCGATCTGGATGATCGGAGACCTGCAAGGTTGCAACGACGCGCTGCAGCGCCTTCTGGACCATCCGGAAGTCGCTGCAGACCCCCGGGCACGTTTCTGGTTCGCCGGCGACCTGATCAACCGCGGCCCCGACTCGCTGCGGACATTACGTAGCGTCATGTCGCTGGGCGAGCGCGCGACCTGCGTGCTCGGCAATCACGATTTTCACCTCCTTGCGGTGGCTGCCGGCGTGAAGCGGCCGGGCAAATCCGACACGTTCCAGGACATACTGGCCGCCCCGGACGCCGACGGCATCATCGACTGGCTTCGGCATCGGCCGCTCATGCACCGTGCTCACGGGCATATCCTGGTGCATGCCGGGATTCTCGCGCCATGGTCCGCCGAGGAAGCCATGGCGCTGGCGCGCGAGGTCGAAACGGCGCTACGCGGCCCGCGATGGAAGACGGCGCTGGAGAAAATCTACGGCAACGAGCCGGATTACTGGCACCCCGGGCTGGACAACGGCAAGCGCCTGCGCGTGATCGTGAATGCGATGACCCGCATGCGCATGTGCACCCGTGATGGCCGGATGGACTTTTCGCACAAGGATGCACCTGCGGTCCATGGCGATCTCGTTCCGTGGTTTGACATACCGGGCCGTGCAATCGAGAACGAGACAATCGTCTTCGGACATTGGTCCACCTTGGGACTGATGATCCGGCCAGACGCCATCTGTCTGGATACCGGTTGCGTATGGGGCCGTCAGCTCACGGCCCTGCGCCTGCACGATCACAAGCTGGTGCAGGTCAGCTGCCCGCAGTTCAAGGCTCCGGCCGCTGCGCATTGACGCGCACGATTTTCCTGATGGCTTCTTCCGATTTCGCCGCTACACCCACCCTTCCCAGCGTGGCGCACTCCTCGGCTGTAATGACCGGGCAGAAAACCATTTCGACCTCCGTGCCGGTCGTGGTCAGCAGGTTCCACAAATTATGTACGAGCGTCTGTTCGCCGACGAAGGCGTAGCGGCTGGTACGCCGGCCGCGATGTAGAAACATCAGGGCCACGGGTTGAACGTCCACCCCCGCCCTAACGGCAGGCTCGAACAGGCTGGTATGGAACGGGGCCACGTCCATACCTTCGGATGTCGTGCCCTCCGGAAACAGGCCGACGGCCTCTCCGCGCGCAAAGCGCTCATTCATCTGATGCCCGACCGCGCGCACCGCATGCCGACGGCCGCGTTCGATGAACAGCGTACCGGCTCCCGCGACCAGCCAGCCGACGAGCGGCCACTTGCGTATATCACTCTTGGCGATGAAAGAGGTGGCTCGCACACTGTCGAGCACGAAAATGTCCACCCATGAAACATGGTTGGCGACCCAGAGGACGGCGGTGTCCAGCACGGGTTCACCGCGGCAGCGCAGGCGCACGCCGCAGCAAGCCATCAGTACACGCGACCAATGCTTGATCGCCCGCTGGCGCGCCTGCAGCCTGAGCATGGGGAACACCACCATAACGGTGAACAGGCCCCCAAGGCCCCATGCCAGGACGATCACCAGCCGGAAAGGAAAGAGAAGGAATCCCGCCACGTCAGCTGTGCCCGGCGCCTTCTGCCTGCTTCGCGTCGAGGTAACGCTGAAGGATCAGCGCGGCGGCCACCGCATCATCGTCATCATTGTTGCCGAGCAGCTCCTGCGCCTCGACGCTGGTACCGCGCTCGTCCACCAATTCCACCGCCAGCCCAAAACGCCCATGCAGCTGATTCGCGAAGCGTTTGCATCGCAGGGTGGCGTATTGCTCGCCGCCTTCTGTGGTGAGCGGCAGGCCCACGACGAGACGGTCGGGCTCCCATGCCTGCAACACCTCGGCGATTTCCCGAAAGCGCTGCTCTCGGGTGATCGGGCGCAGGATCTTGAGCGGCCGGGCGCGGCCAGTAAGGGTATTGCCAATGGCCACGCCGATCTTCTTCAAGCCGTAGTCGAACGCCACCACGGTTTCAGGCATGGCCGGCGTCACCTGAGAGCATGACGGAACTTTCGATGCCCAATTGCGCCAGCGCGGCGTCGTATCGCTGTTCCGGCGGCATGTCGAAGATGATCTGGTTGGTCGCTGCCACGTTAAGCCATGCATTCTGGGACATTTCTTCTTCGAGCTGCCCCGCACCCCACCCGGCATAGCCGAGCGTAATCAGCATTTGATCAGGCCCCTTGCCCACCGCGACATCCTGCAATACGTCCCGCGAGGTGGTCAGTGCGATATCGCCCAGCTGAATGCTGGATCCATAACCTTTTGGCGGCATGTGCAGCACGAAGCCGCGGTCGGTCTGGACCGGGCCGCCGAAGAAAACCGGTGCCTCCTGCTGGGCGCCGATTTCCAGCGACAGCGGAAGCTCGAGACGTTTGAGGAGGTCGCCCACCGTGAGATCGGTGGGTCGGTTGATCACCAGCCCGAGCGCGCCCTGGTCGGTGTGTTCGCAGATGTAAATCACTGTATTGGCCAGGCTGCCCATCACCTTGCCAGGCATGGCAAGCAGCAACTGCTTCGACAAGTCGACGATGGGTTCGGTTTGCTTGGTGTCATTCATGGCTCACCCCCTGGGCTGTGTACAGCGACATCAGCACGAATCAGACCTCGATGAGTTCAAAGTCTTCCTTGCGCGCGCCGCATTCCGGGCATACCCAGTTGGGCGGGACGTCTTCCCACCGGGTGCCGGGGGCGATGCCTTCCTCCGGCAGTCCGGCTTCCTCATCATATATCCATCCACAAATCAAACACATCCAGGTTCGCATGATTCCGTTGCTCGCTTAAGAGTGAAGCCGTGCGCTGCCGGCATGGCTTCCTATAGAATTGGGGCCAATCTTACTAGACCCAAGGGTTCATCGTGTCTGCAGCGTTCGTGCCCACCGTAATGATCTTCGGGCCATTCGACCCCAGTGGTTCAACCAGTCTGCCCGCGGACGCCATCACCTGCGCCGGCCTCGGCTGCCATCCGCTCGCGGTTCTGACCGGCAATCTCGTACAGGATACCGCCGGTACCGAGACCATCGAGGCAATAACCCCTGAGCTGATGGATGATCAGGCACGCTGTCTTCTTGAAGACATGCCGGTGCATGCCATCAAGACCGGTCCGCTTTATACAACGGAATCGGTGAGCGTACTCGCCCAGATTGCGGCCGACTACAGCCAAATTCCGCTGGTGGTCAACCTCCAGCGCGTAGCTGACCTCTCTCTCGAAGAGGAACTGGACTCGGAAGATACCGAGGCGGCGCTGCTTGAACTGGTATTGCCACAGACCGATCTGGTGGTGACTGATCGGGCGCTGCTGCAGCAGTGGCAATCCCATGGCCTCCTTCCAGGCGAAACGCTTGAAGACGCCATGGAGGCATTGCTCGGATATGGTGCGAGCGCGCTGTTGATCTCCGGTGTCTCCGGCATCGGGCCAAAGCGCAGTTTCCTGCTTCGCGATGAGCTGGGACAGACGGCGAACTGGGCAGACGCTTCAGACGCAGCCGTACTGGGCTCGGACAGCCTGCTTGCCACGGCCATTGCCTCAGAGCTGGCGCGGGGCGGCGAGATCCCACCGGCAGTCGCTCATGGCATCGATGTGGTGAACCGCATGGCGGCCCGTACCTTCCAGCCGGGAATGGGCGCCCGCATCTTCAATCGGAGTCGCATGTGACCGAAGATCTTCGCTTTCCTCGCGGCCTTTACGGCATTTCTCCGGAGTGGGATGACACCAACAGGCTGCTGGCCGCCATCGAGGCCGCAGCCGCCGGCGGCATGACGGCTTTTCAATGGCGCCGCAAGACCGCCACAGCGGATGAGGGGGTCAAACAGGCGCGCCTGGTGGTGGAGCGGTGTCGCGAACTGGGCGTGGTGAGCATCATCAACGACGACTGGCGGCTTGCCGCTCTGGTGAATGCCGACGGGGTGCACCTGGGCCGCGACGATGGCGGGCTAACCGAGGCCCGCGTCGCGATGGGGCCGGATCGGATCATCGGCTGCTCCTGCTATAACGAGCCCGCGCTCGCGGAACTGGCCATGGCGGCCGAAGCCGACTACGTGGCATTCGGAGCAATGTATCCCTCCAGCATCAAGCCCGACGCGGTACGGGCACTACCCGAGCATCTGCAGGAAGGTAGTCGAATCGTGGCTTCCGCAGGCCCCAGGCCGCGCCCGGCGGTCGTGGCCATTGGCGGCATCACGCCGGAAAATGCGGCGGCGGTCGTCGCGGCGGGTGCAGACAGCATCGCAGTGATAAGTGGGCTGTTTCAGGCCCCTGACATCGAATCGGCAGCCCGCCGTCTCGCGGCGCTATTTGGCTGATGGTCTATCATACGGCGGTCGGCGGGGCACGAGCCTCACGCCGGATTCGCCTGCATATCCCTATCGAACGAGCACGACATGTCCCGTAATTCCGAATTATTCGACCGCGCCTGCAAAACCATTCCCGGCGGAGTGAATTCTCCTGTACGGGCATTCCGTTCGGTGGGAGGCACGCCGCGTTTCATCGAGCGCGCCAAGGGCGCACACGTGTGGGATGCCGACGGCAAGCGCTATATCGACTACGTGGGTTCGTGGGGACCGGCGATTCTCGGCCATGCCCATCCGGAAGTCATCAGCGCGGTGCAAAAGGCCGCAGAGAACGGCTTGTCATTCGGCGCGCCCACCGAGGCCGAGATCGAAATCGCCGAGGCCATCGTGGCACGCATTCCTTCAATGGAGCAAGTGCGGCTGGTCAGCTCCGGCACCGAAGCCACGATGTCCGCCATTCGCCTGGCTCGCGGTTACACCGGGCGCTCACGCATCATCAAATTCGAAGGCTGCTATCACGGCCATGCCGACAGCCTGCTGGTCAAGGCCGGCTCGGGAATGCTCACTTTCGGCAATCCCACATCCGCCGGCGTACCGGCCGAATTCGTCAAGCACACGCTCGTACTGGATTTCAATGACCTTGATGCCGTTGCAGCAGCATTCAAGCAGTACCCAGACGACATCGCCTGCATCATCGTGGAGCCCATCGCGGGCAACATGAATCTGGTGAAGCCGCGCGACGGTTTCCTCGAAGGCCTGCGCGAGCTATGCAGCCGCCATGGCGCCATGCTGATTTTCGACGAAGTCATGACCGGCTTCCGCGTCGGCCCGCAAGGGGTGCAAGGCCTCACCGGCGTCCAACCCGACATCACCACGCTGGCGAAGGTGATCGGCGGGGGCATGCCGGTCGGCGCGTTTGGCGGACGGGCCGAAATCATGAACCACATCGCGCCATTGGGCGGCGTCTATCAGGCGGGCACGCTGTCGGGCAACCCGGTAGCCGTGGCCGCCGGACTCACCACCTTGCGCCTGCTCGGCCAGCCCGGTTTCTACGAGAACCTGGGAGAACGGTCCGCGCAGCTGGCCCAGGGCCTGCAGGAACGGGCCCGCGCCGCAGGCATCCCGTTCAGTGCCGATTCGGTGGGAGGCATGTTTGGTCTGTACTTCCGCGACGCGGTGCCGACCTCATTCGCAGAGGTTTCCGAGTGCGACGTGCAGCTCTTCAATCGCTTCTTCCACGGCATGCTCGAACAAGGTGTGCACTTTGCGCCGTCCGCCTTCGAGGCCGGATTCGTGTCGGGCGCCCATGATGCCGCGCTCATCGACGAGACGCTGGACATCGCGGCCCAGGTGTTCGCGTCGCTGAAGGCAGGCTGACGCGCCGGCACGCGGCAGGGGCATGCCAAGCATGCAGCAGTTGCTCCAGTAACGGCTGCGCAGGCACTACGCCAAGGCAGGAAATTGCGAATTTCCTGCCAAACATCAAAGCGCCTGCGAATATCGATACCTAAACTGTGCGGATCCCGCCGGAATTCCGGCTCATGGAGACAGGTCCGCATGAAAGACTCCAATAACATTGGCCTGGTCAATGCAGCACATCCCGACCGGGAGAGTTGGGCAAGGCCCGACGACAAGCTCGACCTCCGCCTATGGCTGCGACTGCTGACGTGCAGCACGCTGGTCGAAAACCGCCTGCGTACGCTGATGCGCAACGATTTCGCGATGACCCTTCCGCGCTTCGACCTCATGGCCCAGTTGGCCAGTGCGCCGCGCGGCATGAAGATGAGCGAGCTCTCGCGCAGCATGATGGTGACCAACGGCAATATCACCGGCATTGTCGACCAGCTCGAGCAGGAAGGCTATGTGGAACGCCAGAAGGTGGACACCGACCGCCGCAGCAGCCTGATCCGCCTGACGGCCGAAGGCAGACGTAAGTTCCGCGGCATGTCTCGCTCGTATCGCGCCTGGGTGGGCGAGTTATTCGAGCCTTTGTCCGAAGAAAGCCGACAGCAGTTGTTCAACTTGCTCGGCGAGCTCAAGGAAGCCGGCCGAAGCGCATCGACCCCAGCCTGACAGGGCAGCAGCATGAATGAATGAGTGCCGTTGCACCCGCAAACTGACCCGCGATGTGCTGGGATAGAATGAGCGTTTTCATCCCTCCGTTCGCATAGAAAGATGGCCGTCAATCTTCATATTCCTGCGCAGTCTGAGATCTACGCCGTGCCTGGTATCGAAATCGGCACGACACAGGGCGGCATCCGCAAGGCCGGCCGCAAGGACGTCACGGTATTCCGCCTGGCCGAAGGCACCTCGGTGGCCGGTGTATTCACCACCAACCGTTTCCGTGCTGCGCCGGTACAGGTCAGCGAACGCCATCTGGCGGCGGGTCGCGGAATACGCGCTCTGGTGGTCAACACCGGCAATGCCAACGCCGGCACCGGCGCGCCCGGCCTGCAGGCGGCGGAGCAAACGTGCCGGTCGCTGGCCGATCTTCTTCAGTTCGATGCGGAACAGGTGCTCCCGTTCTCCACCGGCGTCATCCTGGAGCCGCTACCCGTCGACAAACTCGTAGCCGCATTGCCGGCGGCAGTGGCCGATCTCGCGCCGGGCAACTGGTTTGATGCCGCCCACGGCATCATGACGACCGACACACAGCCGAAGATCGCCTCACGCCGCATCACGCTGGGCGACCATACGATCACCCTCACGGGCATCAGCAAGGGTGCGGGCATGATTCGGCCGAACATGGCCACCATGCTCGGCTTTCTGGCCACCGACGCCGCGATCGCTCCCGAGCTTCTCGAATCGATGACGCGGCAGATCGCCGACCGCTCCTTCAACCGGATTACGGTCGACGGTGACACG
>JAJUGH010000004.1 GCA_029268265.1 Alcaligenaceae bacterium
AAATGAACCAGCACCATTCCCTGCAGCCGGGGTCTGACGTAGCGGAGCCGCTCGATACCTTGCGCTTCCCCCTGTGGGGTAGCCGGCTCATCGAAGCCAGCGCGGGAACCGGGAAGACCTATACCATTGCAGGGCTCTATCTGCGCCTGGTCCTGGGTCATGGCGAGCTTCCGGAGTCCCGCGCACTGACGCCGCCCGATATCCTCGTGGTGACCTTCACCCGGGCGGCTACGCAGGAGCTCCGGGACCGCATACGCACACGGCTGACACAAGCGGCTGACTTCTTCCTGGGAGACGGCGAGGGCGATGACTTCCTGAGCGATCTGCGTGGGGAGTATCCCGAGGAACAATGGGCGTCCTGCGCCCGGCGGCTGCAGATTGCCGCCGAATGGATGGATGACGCCGCGGTGTCCACGATCGATGCATGGTGTTATCGCATGCTGCGGGAGCACGCTTTCGAGAGCTCAGGGCTTTTCGAAGTCGAGATGGATGTTGAGGAAGCGGCCCGGGTGGCGGAAGCGACACGGGACTACTGGCGACTGTTCCTGGCCCCGCTGGCGCCTTGCGACATGGAGCGGGTACTGAAGGTAATCGCATCGAACAGAGCCGATAGCCGAAGCGTGGCCGACTGCGATGGCCTGGCCGATCTTTTACGCCGACGCTGGCTCGCCCAGGTGGACCACTATGCCGAAGGCGTCATGCCGTCTGAGGCGATGGCGCAGGTGCAGACGGGCAGTGAAGCGTGCAAGGCCCCATGGCGAACGTGGGTGCCTGAGCTACGAGAATTGCTGCAGGCGGCGTCGGACGCCGGCGATTTCCACAAGAACAAGATGCGTGCGCCGCACTGGTCCGGCTGGCTCGACAAGCTGGAAGAATGGGCAGGTGATCCGCAGATGGCCTTGCCCTTCAAGCGCAATATCGTGGCTTGGACCCGACTCACCCCCGAAGGCCTCGCAGAAGTCTGGAAGCAGGGCGACCCCCCCGACCACCCCGCACTGACAGCCATGCTGACGCTTGCCGCAGAGATCGATGCGTTGGATGTAGTCGCAGCCAGCTGGCTTCCGCACGCCGCGCGCTGGGTGGCGCAGCGCATTGAAGAATTGCGGCGGCAGCGCGGTACGCTCGGTTTTGGCGGCCTGCTGCGCCAGCTGGATACAGCACTGGCAGGGCCTGGTGGCGCGGCGTTGGCCGACGCCATCCGCAACCAGTTTCCCGTTGCACTGGTTGACGAGTTCCAGGACACCAGCCCGGTGCAGTACCGAATATTCGACCGTATCTACAATGTATCGGCTAACCGCCGGGAAACCCTTCTCGCGCTGATCGGAGACCCGAAGCAGGCCATCTACCGATTCCGGGGAGCTGATATCCATGCCTACCTGACTGCCCGGCGCGACTGCGGCGGGCGGCTGTACACATTGGGCCGGAACTTCCGTTCCTCACCTGCGATGGTTAAGGCCGTCAATCATGTCTTCGGCTCGGCGGAAGAATCTGCTCCTGCCGGTGCCTTCCTTTTTGGTGATGCCGACGAGGACGGCGCCAACAGCCCCGTGCCCTTTCTTCCCGTTATTGCGGCGGCCGATCCGGGAACCTGGATGGTGGACGGCGCGCCGGCTGCTGCGCTGACGGTGTGGCGCGAGCTCGAAGTCGACGGCCGTGAGGCATGCGCCATTCAGCTTGCCGAAGCCTGTGCATCCGAGATAAGAAGGCTGCTTCAATTGGGGCGTGAGGGAAGGGCGGGCGTTCAGACCGACAGCGGTTTCAGGCCGCTGCACGCGGGCGACATCGCCATCCTGGTCAATAACCGCAACGAGGCGGCGCGCTTGCGTGCTGCGCTCGGACGCCGCGGGATACGCAGCGTGTATCTGTCCGACGATGCGTCAGTATTTCGCAGTGCAGCGGCGAACGACGTGCTGGCCTGGCTACGCGCCTGCGCGGAGCCGGAAAGCGGTGGCTACGTGCGTGCGGCGCTCGCTTCCGGCGCGCTGGGACTGAGCTGGAATCAATTGGACGCTTACGTGCGCGACGACGTCCTATGGGAGCACGCGCTGGCCCGCTTCGCGGACTACAAGGAGCAATGGCGCCGCCGTGGCGTGCTTCCTATGCTGCGGCGGCTCATGCATGATTTCGGGGTGCCTGCCCGGCTACTGGCTGAAGAGTCGGCCGGCTCGCTGGACGGCGAACGCCGACTCACAGATCTTCTGCATTTGGCGGAGCTTTTGCAGACAGCCAGCGTGAAGCTGGACGGCGAGCACGCGCTTATCCGATACCTGGAGGAAGGGATGCTGCGGGCCGCCGAGGCGGATCCCGATAGCGACGTCGCACGCATGCGCCTGGAAAGCGATGCCGGCCTGGTACAGGTCGTCACGGTGCACAAGTCCAAGGGGCTCGAGTACACCCTGGTGTTTTATCCCTATGCCTACCACAGCCGTCCCACCCAGGCGCTGGAGTTGCCGGCTACATGGCGGAACCAGGACGGCGTGGAAGAGGTCCTGACAGATGTGGCGCATCTCGACGATGACGGGCGGGAGAAATTGCTCGCGCAGCTGGAACATGAGCGCCTGGCTGAAGACCTGCGCAAGCTTTACGTTGCACTGACCCGCGCCCGGCATGCGACCTGGATCGCCCTGGCTCCTGTCGATACGCTGGCGACGTCCGCGGTTGCCTACCTGTTGGCGGATCCGGTGCCGGCCACGCCCAGCGCTCTTGAGGAGGCGCTGGATCGCCTGGGTGCCGAGTGTGGGGCCATCCGCGTGGAGCCTTTCCCCGAAGCGGACGAAGGCCGCCTCGCTGCGAATGCCGCTGCGGCCATGACGCCGCGATGGCGCGACATGCGTCGACGTATCGAACAGCGCTGGTCCATGAGTAGTTACTCGGCTCTGGCGAGCATGGCGATCGAAGGATCGGGTCGCGCTGCCGGCCTCCATCCCGATGTGACTGCACTGGCCCTGCCGGATGAGGCCCGCCTCGATGCCTTCCAGGAAGCCTATCTGGCAGGCCTTCATACAGACGGGCTCGCAGAAGTCGAGCCCGTGTCGGACCCGTCCGGCATTCATGCGTTTCCACGCGGCGCGGCTCCGGGCAGTTTCATGCACGGCTTGCTGGAATGGGTCTTCCGGCAGGGTCCCGAGCGCGTGTTGACCGATCCTGCTGAACTGCATGGCTATGTGGTGCGTCGCTGTCGTAGTCGTGGGTGGGAATCGCATGCTGAAGCGCTGGCTTCGTGGCTGCTCGACTTCTGCGCTCAGTCCTTCCGGCTTCCACTGCCCGACGGTGGGGATTCCGAGATGGTCCCCGCGCGGCTCAGCAACTACATACAGGAAATGGAGTTCTGGTTCGGCGTGCAGGAGGTCGATCTGCGGCGTATGGATGCGATCATCACCAGCCATGTGCTGCCGGGCATGCCGCGTCCTTTCATCGACCATGGGCGGCTGAACGGTCTGCTCAGGGGATTTGTCGATCTGGTCTTCGAACATGAAGGTCGCCATTATGTCGCGGACTACAAATCCAACTGGCTAGGGCCTTCCGCCCAGGCTTACGCGACCCGACCCATTGTGCAGGCCATCCTGTCGCATCGCTACGATCTGCAGGCCGCCCTGTATCTGTACGCCCTGCACCGGCACCTGCAATCCCGCCTCGGGCCGGAATACGACTATGACCGCGATGTCGGCGGGGCGCTGATTTTCTTCGTGCGCGGCCATCGCGCACCGGGCCAGGGCTTGTTCGTGGAGAAGCCTCCGATCACATTGATGGAAGAACTGGATGCGGTGTTCCGCGGCGGCAATGCCGAGAGGATGGAATCATGACGCAACTTGAGCTGGGGCTCGCGACCGCGCCCGGTCCGGCATCAGGAACCGACCTGTCTGACGTCTCTCGCGTGCTGGCGCTGCTCGATGCATGGCAGGCGCACGGCTGGGTGCAACAGCTCGACGTGCGCTTCGCCCGCTTTCTGCATGGTCGTCGGCCGGAAGCCTCCGGCTTGCTGTTATTGGCCGCCGCACTGGCCAGTCATCAGCTCGGAAGAGGGCATGTATGCCTCGACTTGCGGGCCGCCTTGCAACAACCTCATCATGTGTTGAATTTGCCGCCTGAGCGACGAGTCCCCACGGACGACGAGATGCCGCCCACTCCGGCCGAGGCGCTGGCGCACGTGTCCTTCGACACATGGCGTGCTGCCTTGCATCACGACGTCGTATCCGACGGCAGTCGGGTCGCGCCGCTGGTATTCGATGGCGCCCGGCTTTACCTCTATCGGTACTGGCAGTATGAGCAGCAGGTGGGGCGGGGCATCGGCCAGCGCCTGGCGGCAGAAGGGGCGGATGGCGTGTCGGCCGAACGCGTGCGCGCTATCGTTGACGCGTTGTTTGGAGCAGCGCCTCTTGATGGCGCTCCCGACTGGCAACGGATGGCCTGCGCGCTTGCCGCCAGAGTGCGCTTTTCGGTGATCACCGGCGGCCCCGGCACGGGCAAGACGACTACCGTGGTACGGTTGCTGGCCCTGCTGCAAGCGCTGCATTTCCAAGCGCACGGGGCGGCTTCCCGGCCTTTGCGTATCCGGCTGGCTGCACCAACCGGCAAGGCCGCCGCACGGTTGAGCGAATCGATTGCGGGCAAGGTCGACGCCTTGCCGTTCCATGCTCTGCCCGGCGGTGCGAACCTGGCGCCGGCGATTCCGACGCAGGTGTCTACGTTGCATCGGTTGCTGGGTGGCCGGCCTTACACGCAGCGCCGACGCTACCATGCCGATGAGCCCTTGCCGCTGGATGTGCTGGTCATCGACGAGGCGTCGATGGTGTCGCTCAGCGACATGGCCGATGTGGTCGCGGCCATGCCGCCGTCCGGACGACTGATTCTGATCGGCGACAAAGACCAGCTGTCATCGGTTGAGGCGGGAGCCGTATTGGGCGAACTCTGTCGACGGGCAACGAAGGGGCACTACCTCCCGGAAACTGCAACCTGGCTGGAAGCGGCAACGGGCATGAGTTTGCCGGCAGACGTAGTCAACGCCTCCGGCAAACCGCTGGACCAGGCGGTGGCCATGTTGCGCCACAGCCATCGATTTGGCCGCGACAGCGGGATCGGCCGGCTGGCGGCTGCGGTCAACGCCGGCGACGAGGATGCAGCCTTGCGCTTGCTCGATGCGCAGGCGCCTGATCTCAATGCACTGCGCATCACGGGGCCGAATGACGATGCTTTTTCCCGGCTTCTGATTCACGGGTCGGCGGCCGCCACGCCCATAGACGGGTCTGGCTCGACACTTCTTCCCCCGGCCGCCGACGAGTCGGAATCGGAGTCGCGCCGCCAAGGTTATGGCCATTATCTGAGCTTGGTCGCCAACGTGCCGGCCACTAGTGATCCAGCGGCCTTTGATCAGTGGGCGGCAGATGTGCTGGCAGCCCATCGTTCCTGCCAGTTGCTATGCGTACTGCGCCATGGACCCTGGGGAGTGGAGGGGCTCAATGCCGCAGCCGCCCGTATCCTGCATGAGCGCCGTCTCATTTCGAGCCAGGCCGGCTGGTATGCGGGCCGGCCGGTGATGGTGACGCGCAACAATCCTGCTCTGCGCCTGGCGAACGGCGATATCGGCGTGGTGCTTCCGTATCCCCTTGAGCAAGGGCAAGGCCTTGCGTCGGGCGAGCGGCAGCTGGTGCTGCGTGTCGCCTTTCCGGCCGCAGACGGCGTGGGCCTGCGATGGTTTGCACCGAACCGGCTGGACGATGTGCAGACCGTGTATGCCCTGACCGTCCATAAGTCCCAGGGTTCGGAATTTGACCACGCCATTTTGATTCTGCCGCCGGCGCCGACGCCGGTGTTGACGCGTGAGCTGCTCTACACCGGCATCACCCGAGCCAGCCGATGGTTCACGCTGGTGAACCCGGGGCCCGCCAGCCTGTTGCGCCATGCCATCAAACAGCGGGTTTATCGCAGTGGTGGTTTGGGTGAACTCCTGGACGCCTTGCGGTAGTATCCCAAAAAGAAAAGATCACAATCAGGGTATCAGGAGACCAGGCATGAGCAGCATCTTCGAACAGGACCTTCCGCGTAACGCCGCCAACTTTTCGGCCATCTCGCCACTTTCCTTCATTGAACGTTCGGCCAGGGTCTATCCGGATCTGCCGGCCATTGTTCACGGTTCGGGCGAATCGACCATCCGGCGCAGTTGGTCGGAAACCTACAGCCGCTGCCGCCGGCTTGCATCTGCACTGGCCGGCATGGGAATCGGCAAGGGCGACACGGTCGCCGTCCTGCTGCCCAACACGCCGGCCATGGTGGAAGCCCACTTTGGTGTGCCGATGGCGGGGGCGGTGCTCAACGCCATCAATACCCGGCTCGACCCCAGTACCGTGGCTTTCATTCTCGACCACGGTGAGGCCAGTGTGCTGCTGGTGGATTCCGAATTCGCGAGCGTGGCGCAACGTGCGCTGGCCATGCGCAAGACCGACAAGCGGCTGCGGGTCATTGACGTGCATGATCCCGTCTATGCCGGACAGGTCACTGATGTGGGCGAAATCGAATACGAGGCATTTCTGGCAGGCGGCGATCCTGACTTCCAGTGGAGTCTGCCTGCCGACGAGTGGGACGCCATCGCACTGAACTACACCAGCGGCACAACCGGCAATCCCAAAGGCGTGGTCTATCACCACCGGGGTGCCGCGCTGGCGGCACTGTCCAATATCCTGGAATGGGACATGCCCAAGCATGCGACCTATCTCTGGACGCTGCCCATGTTCCATTGCAACGGCTGGTGCTTTCCCTGGGCTGTGGCGGCGCGTGCAGGCGTGAACGTCTGCCTGCGCCGCGTCGAGGCGAAGGCCATATTCGACGCCATTCGCGAACACAAGGTCGATCACTACTGTGGTGCCCCGATCGTGCACAGCATGCTCGTCAATGCACCGGACGCCCTGAAGGAAGGCGTACCCGCGGGCGTGAAGGCCATGGTCGCCGGCGCGGCTCCCCCGGCCTCCATGATCGAGGGTATGGAAAGGCTCGGCTTCGACCTTCTCCATGTGTACGGGCTCACCGAAACCTATGGGCCTGCCACGGTATGCCCGAAGCATGAGCATTGGAATGATCTGGACATCGGCGAGCGGGCGCGGCTCAACTCACGGCAGGGTGTGGCGTATCACCTGGAAGAAGGCGCCTGCGTCATGGATCCGGCAAGCATGACGCCCTTGCCGCAAGACGGCGAAACGATGGGCGAGATCATGTTCCGCGGGAACATCGTCATGAAGGGATACCTGAAAAACCCCAAGGCCACGCAAGAGGCCTTCGCCGGCGGCTGGTTCCATAGCGGCGACCTTGCCGTGGCGGATCCGGACGGCTACATGAAGATCAAGGATCGCAGCAAGGACATTATCATTTCCGGCGGCGAGAATATTTCTTCCATCGAGGTGGAAGACATTCTTTACCGGCATCCGGCAGTGTTGGCGGCCGCCGTGGTTGCCAAGGCCGACAGCCGCTGGGGCGAGACGCCTTGTGCCTTCATCGAGCTGAAGGAAGGCGCTCATGTTTCGCCGGAAGACATCATGGCGCACTGCCGCCAGCATATGGCGGGGTTCAAGGTCCCGCGTCACGTGGTGTTCTGCGAGTTGCCGAAGACCTCCACCGGCAAGATCCAGAAGTTCGAGCTACGCAAGCAGGCCGAGGCACTCGAAACGACTGCCTGAAGCCGGAGCCCGGGCGCCGCTGGAACATCTGGCGGCGCATCTTCATTCACGGCGCCATTCGAACCGGCTGGCATAGAATGGTGCCTT
Source organism: Alcaligenaceae bacterium (assembly GCA_029268265.1). Lineage (GTDB taxonomy): Bacteria > Pseudomonadota > Gammaproteobacteria > Burkholderiales > Burkholderiaceae_B > Yanghanlia. The sequence goes on from JAJUGH010000004.1 coordinate 7,752, forward strand.
TTTTGATAGCAGGAGCTGCAACATGCCTTCCTTCGACGTGGTATCCGAAGTGGACAAGCACGAACTGGTCAACGCCGTGGATCAGGCCAACCGTGAACTGGCGAAGCGGTTTGACTTCAAGGGCGTGGATGCCGGTTTCGAGCTCGAGGGCTATGTGGTGACTCAGCATGCCCCCAGCGTGTTCCAGTTGGACCAGATGCTGGACATCCTTCGAGCTCGGCTCGCGGCACGCGACATCGACGTACGCTGCATGGACGTCGCTGCCCCGAATGAGAATGTGTCCGGCGCCCGTCGCCAGGTCACGATTCGTCAAGGAATTGAGCAGGCTGTCAGCAAGAAGTTGATCGCAGAACTCAAATCCGCCAAGCTGAAGGTTGAGGCGCAGATCAACGGCGACAAGCTACGCGTGAACGGCAAGAAACGCGACGACCTGCAGGCGGCCATTGCGCTACTCAAGAAGTCGGACGTCGAGCTTCCGCTGCAATTCAACAACTTCCGCGATTAAAGCGGGGGCTGGCCGGCCACAGGGCCGGCATCAATTCTTCAGGCGGTAGCCGCTGTGAAAAATCCACGCGGTGACGGCCAGGCAGATGAGAAGAAACACGAGTGTCATTCCCAGGCTCACCATTACGTTGACGTCGGCAATGCTGTAAAAGCTCCACCGGAAGCCGCTGATTAGATAGACGGCCGGATTGAACAGCGTGACGGTCTGCCAGAAAGGCGGAAGCATGTCGATCGAGTAAAAGCTTCCGCCCAGGAAGGTGAGCGGCGTAATGATCAGCAGCGGTACCAGCTGCAGCTTCTCGAACCCGTCTGCCCAGATGCCGATGATGAAGCCGAAGAGGCTGAAGGTAAGCGCCGTAAGGAACAGGAATAACACCATCCATACCGGGTGATCAATGCGTACCGGTACGAACGCGGTTGCTGTGACCAGGATGATCACGGCAAGCAGGATCGATTTGGTGGCTGCCGCCCCGACAAAGCCCAGCGCAATCTCGATATGGGAGATGGGTGCGGAAAGGATCTCGTAAATGGTGCCCGTGAACTTCGGGAAGTAAATCCCGAAGGACGCATTCGATACGCTTTGCGTGAGCAGCATCAGCATGATGAGGCCCGGTACGATGAAGCTGCCGTAGTTTACGCCGTCGATCTCGTTGATACGGTGGCCGATCGCGGCACCGAACACGACGAAATACAGTGACGTCGATATCACCGGTGCCACTATGCTCTGCAGCAAGGTGCGCCCCGTGCGTGACATCTCGAAGGCATAGATGGCGCGGATGGCGTACCAGTTCATGTCTTTCTTCCCACCAGTGTCACGAAAATATCCTCAAGTGTGCTTTGCTGGGTCTGCAGGTCGCGCAGTTTCAGGCCGCAGCGCTCGAGTGCGGCCAGCAGGGCCGGGATATCGTTATGGCCGCTGTCATAGGTATAGACGAGCTCGCCGGGCTGTTCGCCCGCGCGCAGGCGGAAGCCGGCCAGTTCCTGGGGCAGTTCCTGCGGGACCGTCTCGAGCATCAGGATGAGTTCCTTCTTGCCCAGCGTCTTCATGAGTTCGCGCTTTTCCTGTACCAGGATAATCTGGCCCTGGTCGATGACGCCGATGCGATCCGCCATTTCCTCGGCCTCTTCGATGTAGTGAGTGGTGAGGATCACCGTTACACCGGTGGCCCGCAGGTCACGCACCATGGCCCACATGTCCTGACGTAGCGACACGTCGACGCCGGCGGTGGGCTCATCAAGGAATAGGATTCGCGGTTCGTGCGAGAGCGCCTTGGCAATCAGCACACGCCGTTTCATGCCACCCGACAGGGTGATGAGGCGGTTGTCCTTCTTGCTCCACAGCGACAGGCTTTTGAGCACCCGCTCGATGTGATCGGGGTCCGGTTTCTTCCCGAACAGTCCGCGGCTGAAGCTGACCGTATTCCAGACGGTTTCGAAGGCGTCCGTGGTGAGTTCCTGCGGCACGAGACCTATCAAGGAGCGCGCCTGACGATAGTTGCGGATGATGTCGTACCCGCCTACTGTCACGCTGCCTTCGCCGGGATTCACCAGGCCGCAGATAATGCTGATGAGAGTGGTCTTTCCCGCACCATTGGGGCCCAGCAGGGCAAAGATTTCGCCTGCCCGGATGGTCAGATCGACGCCCTTGAGCGCCTGGAAACCGGAGGCATAGGTTTTTGTGAGACCGGAAACTGTGAGTATGGGATCCATGGTCGTTCCAGCTTGTACTGCGGCACGATAACATAGGCGATCTCGGCCACAATCAGAATTCCAGCCCCCATGCGCCATGCCTTACTGACCCCCGATGAGATGTCTTGTGCGGATCAGGCCGCGATCACCTCCGGCGTGCCCGGTGTCAAGCTGATGGAAGCCGCAGGGGCGGCTGTGGTGGAAGCCATACTTGCGCGGTGGGACCCTCGTCCGGTGGCGGTATTGTGCGGGCCCGGCAATAACGGCGGAGACGGTTTCGTGGTGGCCCGGCGGCTCCAGAAGTGTGGCTGGCCCGTACGGTTGGCTTTGTCGGTAGACCTGCAAACGCTGAAGGGCGACGCCGCTTTCCATGCCCAACAATGGCAAGGTGAAGTCCTCCCCCTCGAGCCACGTGTGCTGGATGGTGTGGGTCTGGTGGTGGACGCGCTGTTCGGTGCGGGACTCTCACGCGACGTCGATGGGCCCGTGGCGGCCCTGCTTGACGAAACGCTGCGGCGGCGTCTGCCGGTGTGTGCGGTCGATGTGCCCAGCGGCGTGGATGGCGCCACCGGAGCCGTACGCGGGACCGCTGTGGCAGCCGATCTGACGGTCACCTTCTTTCGGAAGAAGCCGGGCCATTTGCTCATGCCCGGCAAGGAGTTGTGTGGGGAGCTGGTGCTGGCCGATATCGGCATTCCAGACGATGTGCTGAGCGGCATCTCCCCGAGCGTTTTCGAAAACCATCCCGAATGCTGGGCGAGCGAACTGAAGTGGCCTGACGGAACCAGCCACAAATACCTCCGCGGCCATGTCGTGGTGAGCGGTTCGGCCTCCATGCCGGGTGCCGCGAAGCTGGCGGCTATGGCGGCAGCGCGGGTCGGCGCGGGGCTCGTCACACTGGCGGTGCCCAAACAGGCCTGGCCGGTTTACGCAGCAAGCATGATGAGCATCATGGTGCAGCCGCTGGACGGTGACATCCAGCCCGCCCTGGAAGATGCCCGGCGCAATGCCATCTTGCTGGGCCCCGGGGCGGGCGCCGGCGAAGCGACCCGGCGCAATGTATTGCTATCGGCGGGAACCGGGCGTCCACTGGTGCTCGATGCCGACGCGTTGAGCGCGTTTGAGCGCCAGCCAGAACTGCTGTTTCGCGCCATCAGCGGGCCATGTGTAGTGACCCCCCATGAAGGCGAGTTCGCCCGGCTTTTCCAATGCCCGGGCGACAAGCTCACGCGCGCCCGGCAGGCGGCTCGCCAGTCGGGCACGGTCGTGGTGTTGAAAGGCGCGGATACGGTCATCGCAGAGCCCGGGGGCAGGGCGGCCATCAATGCCAATGCGTCACCGTGGCTGGCCACCGGCGGCACGGGAGACGTGCTGGCGGGTATGGTGGCGGGCCTGCTGGCGCAAGGCGTACCGGCTTTTCCGGCCGCCTGCGCCGCCGTATGGATGCATGCTGCAGCGGCTCGTCTGGGTGGCCCGGGCCTCATCTCTGAAGACCTGCCGGGCCTGTTACCCCAGGTGTTGCGGCAGCTTGCGCCGGTTCAGTGAGCCAGCAGCACGGGAACCGTCATGGACGACAGCAGGGTGCGAGAGGCACCGCCCATCACCCATTGACGCATGCGGCTGTGGCCGTACGCTCCCATGACGATCAGGTCGCTGCCGGAATCGCTCGCCGTGTTGAGAATCACGTTGCCGACCCCGAGGCCTTCGCCTTTCTTGATCAGGTGCTTCGGACGGGGATAGCCCAGGTTGACGCAATAGTTGATGAAGTCGTCGTCTCGCAGGTCGCTATTGCGAATCAGGCGTTCATCGCGGTCGACTTCGAGCACGACCAGCTCCTTGCATCGCTCGAGGAACGGTGTTGCGTCGGTGAACGCCCGGGCGGCTTCCCGGCGCTGATCCCAGCAATACAGTACCCGCTCGCCAATTGACGATATATTGCCGGACGTCGGTATCATGAGCACCGGCCGGCCGGCCGCCATGACGACCGATTCCGGAAGATTGGGGATCAATGAGGCCACCGAATCGACACGCTCGGCCTTGCTCATGACCAGCAGGTCGCAGTAACGGGCATGCAGGGCCAGTACTTCATCGGCTTCGCCGCGAGGGGCCCGCCATTCTGCCTTGGCGCCGAGCGCTTCTGCCTGCTCGAGGAATTGCTTGCGTATGGCTTCCTGCAAATCGGAACGCCGGCCGCGGAGGACTTTTCGAACGTCTTGCGGGACGATACTTTCGTCGTAGTAGTGGCCCGGCATGTCGGTGGGGTAGACCCCCACAGCGACGGCTTCGTGTTCCTTGGCCAGGCGCAGGCCGACGTCAATGCGGCGTGCGCACGCGGAATCGCTACTGAGATGGATGGCAATACGACCAAGCATGAAAAACCCTCCTGTGAATAGGGTGATAGGTATCTGAATGTTACATCGACATGGTGTTTATGGATATGGGGTAGGGAGAGAACGCTAAACTGCGTAAGTCTTAGCGAGTGTAATGTATGAGAGAAGCCGGTTTACCCCTTGGGGGCATTGATGACATGGAGGCTGAGGCGCTGGTTCGCCTTGATGCCGCGGGCATGCGCGCCGCGCTGGAAATGGCGCAGGCGGCCGAGTCTGCCGGTGAGGTGCCGGTCGGTGCCGTCGTGATGGGTCCCGACGCGCAGGTGCTGGGCCGCGGCTACAACCGGTGCATATCCGACCATGATCCTACGGGTCACGCCGAGATCGTGGCGTTGCGGGATGCCGCCGTGCGTATGGGCAACTACCGGCTGCCCGGCATGGCGCTGTACGTGACACTTGAGCCTTGCGTCATGTGCATGGGCGCCATGCTGCATGCGCGTCTGGCACGCGTGGTGTTCGGCGCCCGTGATCCCAAGACGGGCGCCTGCGGCAGCGTCCTTGATATTCCGGCGTTCACACAATTGAATCATCACACTACGGTGATGGGCGGCGTGATGGCCGACGAATGCTCACATCGCCTGCGCGAATTCTTCCGGGCACGCCGGATGGCCGCCCGTGAGGCCAAACTGGTTGGTGCAGCGGGAATCCCGCGTGTATGATGGCCGGGGCTTGTATTGGCAAGCCACGGCAACAACCCGCTCATCATGCATACACACGAACACGCGCCCGGAAACGAGCACGGCCACGATCACGCCGATCAGTCGGCGCACGATCACGACCACAGCCACCACCACGACCATGGGCATGTGCATCGCAATCCCGAAAGCATCTACCTGATTTCGCCCTCCAGCGCCGTGGCGGACCCGGCGGCGGTCGACCTCGCTCGCGAGCGCTTGCGAGGGTTGGGCTTCCGCACGACCGTGGATCGTACCGCCTTGGCCGTCCATGAGCGTTTCGCCGGCACGGACCGGCAGCGCCTGGCTGCGATACAGCGGGCGCTGCGCCAGAAGGCACCCATCGTCATGGCCACGAGAGGCGGGTATGGGCTCAGCAGGCTGCTGCACCAGATCGATTGGCAAGCTGTGGCCGACAGCGGCAAGATCTTCGTGGGTCACAGCGACTTCACTGCGTTCAACCTTGCCTTGCTGGCGCGTACCGGCGCCGTGAGCTATACGGGCCCGTCAGCGGTACCGGACTTCGGCCAGAAATCCATGGACGATCTGACGGCCGATCTGTTCGCCGAGGTCATGCGTGACGAGCTCGAGATACTGAGCTTCGAGTCGCCCGATTCCGATCGTGTGGATGCGCGGGGAGTCTTGTGGGGCGGCAACCTTGCGATGCTTGCCACCCTGTTGGGCACTCCATTTTTTCCGCAAATCGATGGCGGGATTCTCTTTCTGGAAGACGTGGGCGAACACCCGTATCGCATCGAGCGCATGCTCACGCAGCTGCTCCATGCGGGCGTGCTGGAAAGGCAGAACGCCATTGTGCTGGGCAGGTTCACGGAATACCGCACGGCCACGCACGACAATGGCTACGACCTGGACTCGGTGGTGAAATGGCTGCGCGGCGCGTGTCGGGTGCCGGTCGTGACCGGGCTGCCTTATGGTCACGTGCGGGTGAAGGCCACCTTGCCCGTAGGCGCGCCAGTGGGCATCGCCACCGAAAAAGACATGGCGTATCTGGTGTTACGCGAGCATCATTGACGCGCTCGGGCTAAAATCAAGGGTTTTACCCACTCCCCCATATAGAGCCCCGCATCAGTGATCACAACCTCCAATCTCACCATCCAGTTCGGCGCCAAGCCGCTCTTCGAGAACGTCAATGTCAAGTTCGGTGAGGGCAACCGATATGGCTTGATCGGCGCCAACGGCTCCGGCAAGTCGACCTTCATGAAGATCATTGGCGGCGACCTGGAGCCCAGCTCCGGCAACGTTGCGCTGGATCCCGGCGTGCGTCTGGGCAAGCTGCGGCAGGACCAGTTCGCCTACGAAGACATCCGCGTACTGGATGTGGTGATGATGGGCCACGAGGAAATGTGGGCCGCGATGACCGAGCGCGACGCCATCTACGCCGATCTCGAGTCCACTGAAGACGACTACATGCGTGCGGCTGAACTGGAAGCCCGTTTCGCCGAGTATGACGGCTATACGGCCGAAGCGCGCGCCGGTGAGCTGCTACTGGGCCTGGAATTTCCAGTCGAACAACATACTCTGCCCATGCGGGAAATCGCCCCCGGCTGGAAGCTGCGGGTGCTGCTTGCGCAGGCGTTGTTCTCGAACCCCGATGTACTGCTGCTCGACGAGCCCACCAACAACCTGGATATCAATACGATCCGGTGGCTGGAGGGCGTGCTGAACGGTTATCAGAGCACGATGGTCATCATCAGCCACGACCGGCACTTCCTGAATCAGGTGTGCACCCACATGGCCGATCTTGATTATCGCGAGTTGCGGGTGTATCCGGGCAACTACGACGACTACATGATCGCCGCCGCGCAGGCGCGCGAACGGATTTCTGCGGCGAACAGCAAGGCCAAGGAGCGCGTTGCCGAGCTCCAGGAGTTCGTGCGCCGCTTTGCCGCCAACAAATCGAAGTCCCGCCAGGCGACCTCGCGGCTCAAGCAGATTGACCGGATCAAGTCCTCTACGGTGGAGGTCAAACCGTCATCGCGTGTCCACCCCTATATCCGCTTCGAGCAGAGCAAGGTGCTGCATCGTCTGGCCGTAACGGTAGAAAATCTCTCCAAGGGCTATGACGGTCACCAGGTCATCAACGACTTCTCGATGACGGTGGAGGCCGGCGAGAAGGTGGCCATCATTGGCGCCAACGGCGTGGGGAAAACGACCCTGCTGCGCCTGCTCGCCGGAGATCTTGCGCCCGATTCGGGGTCCGTGAAGTGGTCCGAGAGCGCGGACCTGGGCTATATGGCGCAGGACGTATCTGATCAGTTCGAGACCGACACCAATCTCTTTGACTGGCTGGGCCAATTCCGGCAGCCGGGCGATGATGACCAGTCCATGCGTTCGGTGCTGGGCCGGCTGTTGTTCTCCGGAGACGACATCGGCAAGTCCGTGTCCGTGCTGTCAGGCGGCGAAAAGAACCGCATGAGTTTCGGTCGCCTGATGCTGGGCCGGCACAATGTCATGCTGCTTGACGAGCCCACCAACCACCTTGATATGGAGTCGATCGAATCGCTGCAGTATGCGCTCGACCTCTACAAGGGCACGCTGTTCTTCGTGTCGCATGACCGCGAATTCGTGTCGGGGCTTGCCACGCGCGTGATCGAAATCCTTCCGAGCGGAGAGCTGGTGGATTACCTGGGCGGCTACGAAGATTACCTGGCGTCCCGCGGCATCGACGCCTGAGTCGGCGCAGGGCGATGAAATACACGCTCGAAGACATTGCGCGGTACGAAGAAACCATCAAGAAAAGCCGCTTCCTGGCGCTTGCAGCGCCAGTGCAGGCGGCGTCGGAAGCGCTCGCGTTCTTTACCGAGCACCAGGTGCCCGATGCCACGCATAATTGCTGGGCTTATCGCATCGGTCAGGAATATCGGTTCAATGACGACGGCGAACCCGGCGGCACCGCCGGGCGCCCCATCCTCCAGGCCATAGACGGGCAGCAGTGTGATCGGGTCGCCGTACTGGTGATCCGCTGGTTCGGCGGCATCAAGCTCGGTTCGGGCGGCCTGGTGAGGGCGTATGGCGGCGCCGCGGCCCAGTGTCTGCGCCTGGCGGCGCGCACCGAGATCATCGAAGAATCGATACTCGAATGTGCATGCCCCTACGCCGAGGTCGCGCTGGTTCAATCGCGATTGCCTTCCTGGGGTGCGCGGATAGAAGAAGCGGACTTTGACGGCGTTGGTGCGCGCTGGCTCATCGCCGTGCAAAGCGAGCGCGCCGCCGAGGTGGCGGCGGCGATCGTGGAGCTTACGCGGGGTCGGGCCCGTTGTTCTGTGAAGCCTCCATCTCAGCATGGATCTTCTCCATGTCGAGCTCCTTAAGCTGATTGACCAGGTCGGCCAGCTGAGGGCGTGCGAGGGCGCCAGCCTGGCGGAACAGTAGTACGCGCTCGCGGAATGCCATCAAGGTAGGAATGGAGCGGATGCCGAGCGCTTCGGCAATCTCTGGCTGCTCCTCAGTGTTGATCTTGGCGAAGGTCACATCGGGGTGATCCGCCGACTCGGCTTCGAACACAGGCGCAAACGACTTGCACGGGCCGCACCAAGGCGCCCAGAAGTCGACGATCAGCGGTTTGTCGCTGTCGATCGCATCCTGGAAAGTATCCTTGTTCAGATCGATGGTGGTCATGGGCGGTACGTCCTTGTGAAAATGGGCGGTCTGGCCGCCCGGTCATGAATCACCATCCAGTGTAATCGGTTAGGCCGGGCAGACCGTTTCCGAAGGCTGCGTCGCACTACAGGGCGTGACCATGGAACTGCAGTATCCAGCGCTCGAGGTCCGGGGCCGGCAAAGGACGGCTGATCAGATAACCCTGAATGGCGTCGCAGCCGTGCCCTTTCAGGAAGGCTTTCTGCTGCGCCGTCTCCACGCCCTCGGCCAATACCACCATGTCCAGGTTGTGCGCCAGCTGGATGATCGTGCGGGCGATGGCGCCGCTCTTGTCGCCGGAGCCGATGTCTTCGATGAATGATCGGTCGATCTTGATGATGTCCAAAGGAAAATGCTTGAGCTGCGCCATACTGGAATAGCCGGTACCGAAGTCGTCCAGCGATAGCGTGACGCCCAGGCCCTTGAGGCGCTCAAGAATGCCGTTGGCGGCCCTGACATCATGCATCAGGTGCGTTTCGGTGATCTCCAGCTCCAGGCACCGGGCAGGCAGCCCGGTTTCCTGCAAAACGCTTGCGATCAGCGACGGCAGACGGTCGTCGTTGAACTGGCGCGCCGAGAGATTCACGGCGACTCGGATCGGAGGCATGCCCGAAGACTGCCATTGGGCGGCCTGCGTGCAGGCGTTGCGAAGTATCCATTCGCCCAGCGGCACGATCAAGCCAGTTTCCTCAGCCAGGGGAATGAACTGATCCGGGGGGACCATTCCGCGTTCGGGATGGCGCCAACGTACCAGCGCCTCCACCCCTGTGACGACATCGTCGGCGAGTCGCAGCTGCGGCTGGAAGTGAAGCTCGAACTGGGAGGAGGCCAGCGCCTTGCGCAGATCCCCTTCCAGCTTCACGCGCTCAAGTGCACGCTGCTGGACGGCCCCGCTGAAGAACTGGTAATTGTTGCGGCCTACCACCTTGGCATGCCCCATCGCCATGTCTGCGTGCCGGATCAGTATCTCCGGGTCGCGACCATCGCGCGGATGCACGGCCACACCGACGCTCGCGGTCGGGTAAAAGCGATGGGCGCCGAGACGCATGGGCTTGGCGACTGCACTCATGATGCGTTCGAGCGTAGCCTGCGCACTGCGAGGCGGCTCCAGATCATAGAGGATGAAAACGAACTCGTCGCCACCCCGCCGAGCCACCATGTCTTCGCCCTGAAGTGCCTCCTGCAGGCGCCCTGCGACCTGTCGCAGCGCCTGGTCTCCGACGGTATGGCCCAGCGTGTCGTTCATCAGTTTGAAGTTATCAAGATCGAGAAACGCGACCCAGAAGCGCTCGCCACCGGACTCGGCGCGATGTATCGCCTCGGTAAGCCTGGCGCGCAGGGCGTGCCGGTTTGGCAGTTGAGTCAGGGCGTCATGCCAGGCCTGGTACTCGAGTTTCTCGTGGGTACGGCGCATCTCGGTGATGTCGTACTTGGCGGCCACGAAATGCGTGGCCTCGCCCGTTTCGTCGCGCACCGGCGCGATGTGCACCCGTGTCCAGTACAGCTGGCCGTCCTTGCGGTAATTTCTCAGAGTGGCCTGGCCTTCGCGCTGCTCGGCGAGAATGCGCTGCAGCTCCTCCAGTCCCTCCTGGTGCTTGTCGGACCAGTGCATGATCCGCAGGCTTTTGCCCAGAATTTCTTCCGACGTATAGCCCGTCATGCGTTCGAACGCCGGGTTGACGTACACCACGGGGTAATCCGGCGCGGCCGCGCTGGTGATGACGATGGCGTTCGCGCTCGCTTCGATGGCACGCTGCCGCACAAGTAGGGCCGCTTCGGCTTCCCGGCGCAGGCTGCGATCATGACTCGCCGAACGCAGGGTCTTTTCCCGGGAACGCTGTAGCATGGCCAGCGTTACCGCGCTCAACAGCGACAGCAGCGCGCCCATGGCCAGCACGGTCCACGGCAGCCACCGCTGCGAGATCGCCCGCTGCGAATCAAGGACGCCCAGTTCAAGCGACCAGACTGTGCCGGCGAGCGACACGCTTACCTGGTTGCGTATCGGGGTGAGGGTCGTATCGAGATCGGGCATGTTGTCATACACCGTCTCACCCGGAATGTCGAAGTCGACCGGATTGGCATACCGCTCGAACGCCAGCCTTACATGGGTTTGCGGCATCAGGCTGCGGTCGAAGCGCGTCTCCAGCAGGCGATCCGGCCGTATGGCCACGAACACGGCGCCCACGAAGCGGGCCCGCCGCTCTTCCGGTGAGCGCGGAAGTGCGCCGTCCTCGTACAGCGGGAGGTAGGCCAGGAACACACGGTACGCTTCCGGATGCAGGGCGGACGGGAGCGGGCCGGTGGCTGCGACATCACCGGTGTCCCGCGCGCGGAGCATGGCCTCCAGCCGGATCGGATCCTCCGCCATCAGCTGGTCTGACAGCAGATACTGGGGGGCCGGGGCGTGCAGAAAGCGCGTGACGTACTGGAGCCCGCCCGCATCGGATTGCTCGCCACGGCGCACGTAGCCGACTGTGTAGATGCCGGGAAGTCGCTCATCCAGTCTCAAGACTTCTGCCATACGCTGAAAGGCGGCGTCCGAGAATTGCGGATTCGCGGCGAACTCCGCCTGGTACGTTCGCAAGACGTCGACGTGGCGGTACGTATGCAGGGCCAGGTCGTTGCGAACCTGTGTCGCCTGTACCGCAAACTCTGCCTCGCGCTCGCGTTCAATGAAATGCTGCGTCTGCACCACGACGGCGAGCGTAATCAGCAGGCCGAGGCCGAGAAACACGGCCGCAAGCCATAAGGTCCTGCTGCGATGGCGAAGCTCAGGCCGGGAAAAAGGCATACTTGATGGCGAAGAGGCCCGCCACAATGTAACTCGCCACGTGGACCTGCCTGTATCGGCCGCTGACCACCTTCAGCACGACATAGCTGATGAAGCCGAAGGCCAGGCCGTTCGCAATGGAATAGGTGAAGGGCATCATCAACGCCGTGAGGGCGGCCGGCGTAGCTTCGGACACATCATTCCAGTTGATGTCCGTGATCTCCCGCAGCATGAGCCCGGCCACGTACAGCAGGGCGGGCGCCGTGGCGTAAGCGGGCACCGAGCCGGCCAACGGAGAGAAAAACAGGGCTGCCAGGAACAGGATGGCAACTGCGAAGGCCGTCAGACCGGTACGGCCGCCGGCCTGCACGCCCGCTGCGCTTTCCGCATAGGCGGTTGTGCTGCTGGTGCCGAGCATCGAACCGGCGACAATCGCGGTGCTGTCGGAAAAGAGGGCGCGATTGAGCCGCCCCGGCTTGCCTTCGGAAATGAGATGAGCGCGTTTGGCCACTCCGATCATCGTGCCGGTCGCATCGAACACTTCCACGAGCACCAACACCAGAATGACGTGCACGAAGCCGGTATGGAAGGCGCCCAGAATATCGAGCTGCATGAAAGTCGGCGCAAGGCTGGGCGGAGCGGAAATGACGCCGTGGAATTCGTTATGCCCCAGAGCCATCGACAGTATGGTGACGACCAGGATGCCAATGAGGATGGCCCCCTTCACGCGCAGCGCGTCGAGCGAAGCGATGATGAAAAAGCCCAGGATGGCGTACAACGCCGCCGGGCTGGTCAGGTCCCCCAGTGAAATCTTGGTAGCCGGGTGGGCCACGACGATTCCTGACGATGTAAGCGCGATGATGGCCAGGAACAGGCCGATACCGGCCGCGATCGCGGAACGCAAGGATTGCGGTATGCCTGCGACCAGCCAGCTTCGGATTCCGGTTGCCGTGATGAAGACGAAGATCACTCCAGAAATGAACACGGCGCCAAGCGCCTGCTGCCAGCTGTAACCCAGCGTGCCCACAACGGTGAAGGCGAAGAAGGCATTCAGTCCCATGCCAGGCGCCATGCCGATCGGCCAATTGGCCACCAAGGCCATGATGAGCGAGCCCACCGCCGCGGCCACACAGGTCGCGACGAAAACGGCGTCACGGTCCATCCCCGTGCCCGAAAGGATTTCGGGATTCACGAAGATGATGTAGGCCATGGTCAGGAAGGTGGTGACACCGGCCAGCAATTCGGTGCGAACGTCGGTGTCGTGTTCACGCAACCTGAATAATCGCTCAAGCATGGAAAGGAACTCCGGAAAACGGATGAAAGGAGAGGCGGTAAAATGAAGGTTGAATTCTACGGCTTTCTGCAGGCCGCTCGCACACACACATGATCATCATCGGATTCGAAAGCTCCTGCGATGAGACCGGCGTCGCCCTGGTCTGCACGGAGCGGGGCCTGCTTGCCCATACCTTGCACAGCCAGATCGACATGCATCGGGAATACGGCGGCGTCGTACCCGAGCTGGCCTCGCGCGACCACATCCGTCGCATCATCCCGCTTACCCGGCAGGTGCTGTACCAGGCCGGCGTGGGGCTTGATGATATCGGCGCCGTGGCCTATACCGCCGGCCCCGGTCTGGCGGGAGCTCTGCTCGTGGGCGCGAGTGTCGCCCAGTCGTTTGCGTGGGCGCGCCAGCTTCCGGCGATCCCGGTGCATCATCTGGAAGGCCATCTGCTCTCGCCTTTGCTTGCGCAACCGCAGCCCGAATTCCCCTTCGTCGCATTGCTCGTGTCCGGTGGCCATACGCAGCTCATGCGGGTGGACGGTGTCGGGCAATACGCCTTGCTGGGCGAGACGCTCGATGACGCAGCCGGCGAGGCCTTCGACAAGAGCGCAAAACTGATGGGTCTCGGTTATCCGGGTGGGCCGGCCTTGTCGCGGCTGGCTGAAGGCGGCGACCCGGCCGTCTACGACCTGCCCCGGCCGATGCTGCACAGCCGAGATCTCGATTTCAGCTTCAGCGGCTTGAAGACGGCCGTCCTGACCCGCGTGCGGGCACTCGAAAAGTCTCATGGGCAGTTATCGGATACCTTATTGGCTGACCTGGCTGCCGGCACAGAGGCGGCCATCGTGGATGTGCTGGCCGCCAAGGCGATCAAGGCGCTCGACAAGACGGGCATTCGCCGCCTCGTGGTGGCGGGAGGTGTGGGCGCCAACCGGCATCTCCGCAAACAACTGAAGCATGAAGTGGGCCGCCGCGGGGGAAAGGTCTACTTCCCGCCGCTGGAGTTCTGCACCGATAACGGAGCAATGATCGCGTTTGCAGCCGCGCAGCGGGTGAAGGCGGGCCTGGAAGACTTGAACCCGCGTGATCATGCGTTCACGATCCGGCCCAGATGGGATCTGCAGGACGTGTGCATTGCGGCGTCTTCCACAGATGTCTCGCCGGTCGGGTTTCCATGATCAGCTTCGTCATTGAACCGTTCGGCGTCCGGCGCACGTTCAGCGGCGCCGACGTTGCGGGCCCGAGGGCGTCTTGACTGCCGTCTTCGAACCGCCGATACGGCTCTCCTTGCCCTGCAGCAGCCTTCCGATGTTCTGGCTGTGTCGTTGCAACAGCACGACGGCGATTACCACGATCGCGAAGGCAAAGGACGGGTAGAGGGGCCACGCCGCCTTGCCGCCCATAATGTAATAGAGGGGAGCCAGTATTGCGCTGATGACAGCGGCCAGCGAGGAATAGCGGCTGACATAGGCGACCAGCAGCCATGTTCCTGCGACTGCCAACGCCAGCCATGGCTGCAGGCCGATCAGTACGCCCAGTGCGGTTGCCACGCCCTTGCCGCCCTTGAACTTCAGGAAGACTGAATACACGTGACCCAGAAAGGCGGCGACGGCGCAGGCGGCCACGACCCATACGGCCAGACCCAGATTCGCCGTAGCGTAGGCGGCCAGCGCGACGGCGACCCAACCCTTTGCCGCATCGCCCAGCAGAGTCAACACAGCGGCCTTCTTGTTTCCGGTACGCAACACATTGGTCGCGCCGGGATTGCCCGAACCGAAGCTGCGTGGATCCTGCAGGCCCATCATTCGGCTGACCACCACCGCGAATGAGATGGACCCCAACAGGTATGACAGCAGGATGAGGCCGGCCGAAACGGCGGCGGACAGGGCGACGTCCATGGTTTAAGCTCTCCGGTTCGTTGAGCCGCGATTCTAACGGGTAGTGCGGCCGATCGCCAAAATGAACGGGTACAATCGGCTACGTTCAGTTGGGTTTTGCTGGAGATCAAATGCGCATACTGGTGAGCAACGATGACGGCTACACTGCGCCGGGCATCGAAGCCTTATACAACGCCCTGGAAGGCCTGGGCGAGCTCACGGTGGTCGCTCCCGAGACCAACTGCAGCGGTGCATCGAATTCCCTGACGCTCGACCGTCCGCTATCAGTGCGTCAGGCGGCCAACGGCTTCTATTACGTGAACGGCACGCCTTCAGACTGCGTGCACATCGCACTGACTGGTTTGCTCGACTTCCGGCCGGATCTCGTCGTGTCCGGAATCAATCATGGCGCCAATATGGGCGATGACACCTTGTACTCCGGAACGGTCGCGGCGGCTACCGAAGGCTTTCTCTTCGGCATCCCCTCCATCGCCTTCTCCCTTACCGAGAAGGGTTGGCATCATCTCGATACGGCGGCCCATGTCGCTCGGCAAGTGGTCGAGCGCCATGTTGCACAGCCGCTGGAACGCGCCATTCTTCTGAACGTGAATATTCCGGCGGTGCCTCTGGAGTCGCTTGGCGGTGTCAGGGTCACTCGCCTGGGCAAGCGGCATCCCTCGGAACCGGTGGTTCGCAGCAGCACGCCTTACGGAGAGCCGGTCTACTGGATCGGTCCGGCCGGCGGCGCGCTGGATTTCGCAGAAGACACCGACTTCGGGGCGGTCGAACGCTCCATGGCATCAATCACGCCGTTAAGGCTTGATCTTACTCACTACGATCAGTTGCCGGGCATTGGTCAATGGGCCGAACCGATATGCGCAAGCCGTTGAACCGTTCGCCGTTCGGAACCGGTACCGTCAACCGTTTCGGGCGCTCCAGCCTGGGCGGGGGCCCATCGCCGGCGAACAGCAACACGCGTATATTGGGTACTGGGCCCGCCCTGCAGGCGGCACGCGTGCCGGCAGCCACGTCATGGCAGCCGCGTGTAGCAGGCCGCCACGCAGCGTCTCTCGAGCGTCATCCTGATGGGGGGAACCTCGGCATGAACTCAGACCGCTCACGCGAACACCTCGTGAACCGCCTGCGCGAGCAGGGCATCGAGAACGAGGCCGTGCTCGCCGCCATGCGGGCGGTACCACGGCACCTGTTTGTCGATGAAGGACTGGCGAGCCGGGCTTATGATGATGCCGCTCTGCCCATCGGCCACGAGCAGACGATCTCGCAGCCGTGGGTCGTGGCCCGAATGATTTCCATGGTGGCCGAAGGCCGAGAACTGAACAAGGTGCTCGAAGTGGGCGCAGGCTGCGGCTATCAGGCAGCCGTGCTCGCCCATGTGGCCCGTGAAGTTCATACCATCGAGCGCATCCATGGCCTGTATGAACTGGCCCGCGGCAATCTCGCAAAGATTCGCGTTCCGGGTCGCTTGCGGGTCGTCTTCGGTGACGGTATGGTTGGGCTGCCGGGCAGTGCACCGTTTGATGCCATTCTGATCGCCGCTGCTGGACTTAAAATTCCCAGGACGCTGCTGGAACAGCTCGCCATCGGGGGGCGCCTGATCGCTCCGGAAGGCGGTGTTTCACAGCGACTCATATTGATCGAGCGTACTGGTGCGGCCAATTGGAAACGACAGGAGCTCGATGCGGTACGCTTCGTGCCCCTTCGGCCGGGCACGCAGTACTAGAGAGACTTAGGAGATACATATGCATGGAGGGTACAGCACTGCCCATCCTTTCGTGGGGTCGCTGACGCGCCATACGCGGCACGCCCTGATTGCGCTGGGCGTTCTGTCCGTGCTGGCGGGTTGCGGCACCAAGGGGCCTCGCGCTCCGGTGACCGACATGTCGGCGTCGACGCAGCCTGCCCCCAGCGGCACCTACGTGGTGCGCGCAGGCGATACGCTCTATAAGATCGCCCAGCAACACAGTATGGATGTGGCGACGCTGGTGCGCCTGAACCGGCTGTCCGATCCATCACAGCTACGCGTCGGTCAGGTATTGCGCCTGGACGAAAGCACGCCCATGCCCTCACAGCCGCCTGTTGCGGCCACCACGCCACCTCCGGCCCCTCCCGTTACACCGGCCACGCCACCACCGCCCGCCACTGCAGCGCGCGCCGCCGACGCAAACCTGGTTAGTTGGGGATGGCCAGCATCGGGCAAGATTATCCAGGGCTTCAACAGCAACACCAAGGGCATCGACATCGAGGGCACGCCCGGCGATCCCGTGATCGCCGCCGCCGACGGCAAGGTGATGTACGCCGGTAACGGTGTGCGCGGCCTGGGCAACCTGGTGCTCCTGGGGCACTCGAACGGCTTCATCACCGCCTACGCCCACAATCAGGAGCTGCTGGTGAAGACGGGCCAGGAGGTCAAGAAGGGCTCGCGCATCGCGCTGCTGGGCCAGACTGACACCACCTCTCCACGGCTGCATTTCGAAATCCGTAGGCGCGGTACGCCGGTCAATCCGCTGTCCTATCTGCCTGCACGATGATTCCGTGCCTGGTCTTTGACCTGGAAACCATTCCGGATGCCGACGGCTTGCGCCGTCTGAATCCGGAGTGGGAGCCGCTGGCCGACACCGAAGTGATCGAGCTTGCCCTGGCGGCTCGGCGCGAGTCGCATGGCAATGATTTTCTGCCTTTGCATCTGCATAAGGTCGCGGCAATCGGCTGTGTCTTTCGCGACGATTCCGGCTTTCGGGTGCGCTCCCTGGGTACCGAGGACGATCCTGAACCGGTGCTGCTCAACGGCTTCTTCAAGACGATAGAGCGCTATACCCCGCGCCTCATCAGCTGGAACGGTTCGGGATTCGATCTGCCCGTGTTGCACTATCGTTGCCTCATCCATGGGGTACAGGCGTCGCGCTATTGGGATCTTGGCGATGACGACCGCGATTTCAAGTTCAACAACTACATCGCCCGCTACCATATGCGGCACGTCGACCTGATGGACGTGCTGGCGAAGTACAACGGGCGTGCCAATGCGCCGCTCGATGACCTGGCCAAGCTTTGCGGCTTCCCCGGCAAGATGGGGATGGATGGCAGTCAGGTATGGAGGGCTTGGTCGGAAGGCCGCCGGGCCGAGGTCCGTGCCTACTGTGAAACCGACGTGGTCAATACGTGGCTGGTGTATTGCCGCTTCCGTCTGATGCGTGGTGAACTCGACCAGCAGGCCTACGAGGCCGAAGTCGAGCTCGTGCGCAGTTCCTTGCAGAGCACCGAAGGTGCGCACTGGCGTGAATATCTGAGCGCCTGGGCCTGACGAAACCGTCTGAAAGAACCCTCTGCCCGCGCGAAACATGGCCGAAATTGCCTGCGCTGCACAATGCAGTTTCCAAGCTCATTCGCGTTGAAAAAAGGAACTGTAATGAAAAAGACCACTTCTTCCCGCGGCTTCAAAATCGCCATGCTGGGCGCGGCGCTGGCCGTTTCATCGGCCGCCATGGCCGCGCAGGCAGCGACACCGGAGCGGTTCCAGGATCGCGCCGGCCATCATGTCTCTCACGAGCACGGGCATAAGGCTCATGCGCGCCACCATGGTCATAAGTACATGCATGGTGAACGCCTCTATCAACGCGCGGGCCTCGTGGTGCCGGGTTACGGCGTGGTCAGCCGCGATTTCGTCGACGGCATGGGCCTGAATGATGATCAGCTCAAGTTGATCGAAGACGCCCGCAAGGCTGCGCGCGAGCTTCGGGAAGATCGCAAGGAGCGGTTCAAGGCAGAACGGGAAGGGCGTGTTGAGCGCTACAAGAGCGCATTGAACCCTGCCGAGGCCCTGAAACAGGCCGACGAGCGTCGCGAACAGGCGCAGGCAGAACGCCGCAAGGTCGATGAAAAATGGCTGGCGGTCTGGGACTCGCTCGATACGGCGCAACAGGAGCGCATCGGCGAGTTTCTCAAGAAGCGTGCAGAGAAATCGCAGGAGCGTGCCCAGAAGCTAGAAGAACGCGAGAAGGCCCGTGACGCGGCCCGAGCAAAATCCGACACCAAGTCAGCGGCGTAATCTGAATCGGCAGCGGCTGCCACTACCGGCAGGCGCACGGCGCACGCAGGCCCCGGCACCCGGACATGAGTTCGGCGGCCGGGGCTTCTTCATTGGGCTGCGCGCAAATACGGCGGAAGGTAAAATGTTCGGCTGCATTTCCTATCCCGCATTCCCATCATGAATCTTGAAGTACTGGATATCGAGTCGCTTGACCTCGAGGCCCGAGGCGTGGCTCATCGCGAAGGCAAGGTCGTTTTCGTTGAGGGGGCCTTGCCCGGAGAGCGGGTCGGAGCGAGCATCGTGCGCCGCAAGCCCTCGTACGAGAAGGCGCGAACCGAACAGGTCATCCGAGCGTCTTCGCAACGTGTCGAGCCGGTATGCCCGCATTTCGGCGTATGTGGCGGCTGTGCCATGCAGCACCTGGATCCTGGGGCGCAGGTGGCGGTGAAGCAACGCGTGCTCGAAGACGCTTTCGGTCATATCGGCAAACTGAAGCCGGCCATCATCCTGCCGCCCATGCATGGCCCTGCCTATGGTTACCGCTATCGCGCCCGCCTGTCGGTGCGTCTGGTTCCCCGCAAGGGCGGGGTGCTGGTGGGGTTCCGTGAGCGTCACAGCAGCTATGTGGCCGATATGAAGGAATGCCACGTCATGCCGCGACATGTCTCCGATATGCTCGTGCCGTTACGGCGATTGGTAGAGTCCTTGTCTATACCCGGCCGCATCCCGCAAATCGAGGTCGCTGTCGGCGATCAAACCACCGCGCTTGTGTTGCGGCATATGGAGCCGCTGACTTCGGCGGACATCGAGAACCTGCGCCGCTTCGGGAAGGAGTGGAACGTGTCCTGGTGGCTGCAGCCCAAGGGTCCGGATACCGTGCACTTGCTGGACGCTTCCGATGCCGGTTTGCTGGCGTACACCTTGCCCGAGTATGGCTTGCGCATGCAATACCGGCCGACCGACTTCACTCAGGTGAATCCCCATATCAACCGAGCATTGGTGGGCCGCGCGCTGGCGCTGCTGGACGTGCAGCCGGAGCATCGGGTGGCCGATCTCTTTTGCGGCCTGGGCAACTTTACGCTGCCACTCGCGACGCTTGCGGCGGAAGTGGTGGGGATCGAAGGGAGCAGCACGCTGACGGCTCGCGGCATGGAGGGTGCGCGTGCCCATGGCCTCGAGTCCAAGGTCAGTTTCGCCACGCTCAATCTTTTTGAGGTCGACGTCGAGTGGCTGCGAGCACTGGGCCGCTTCGATCGCATGTTGATCGATCCGCCGCGCGAAGGTGCGGAGGCCGTTGCGAGGGCGCTTTCGGCACTGGATGATGCCGAGCGGCCTGAGCGCATTGTGTATGTGTCCTGTAACCCCGGGACCCTGGCGCGCGATGCCGCGATCATGAAGCACAAGGGTGGCTATGTGCTCGAGGCGGCCGGTGTCGCGAACATGTTCCCGCACACCGGTCACGTGGAGTCTATTGCCGTATTCGGGCCCGGCAAGGCGTTACCGGAGCAGCAGGAGGACGACCTGCAAGAGGCGACCTCGCTAGAGGACGCCTCCGCCTGATTGCTGCCTCGGCCTAGTTGCTGCCGGACACGTCCGCCAGAATGCGTTGCGCCTCTTCCCGCACGCGCTCGGGCGCCGTACCGCCGATGTGCTTGCGGGCGGCCACGCTGCCTTCCAGCGTGAGAACCTGATGGATGTCGTCGCCGACCAGCGGATGGAATGCCTGTAGTTCCGCTACGCTGAGGTCGGCAAGGTCGCAGCCCCGCGTTTCGCATTCGCGTACGGCATGTGCCACCGTCTCGTGTGCGTCACGGAAGGGCAGACCCTTCTTCACCAGGTAGTCGGCCAGATCCGTTGCGGTGGCGAAACCTTGCAGCGCCGCGGCGCGCATGGCGTCGGGTTTGACGCGAATGCCGGGCACCATGTCCACGAAGATTGTCAGGGTGTCACGCACGGTATCCGCCGCGTCGAACAGCCCTTCCTTGTCTTCCTGGTTGTCCTTGTTGTAGGCGAGCGGCTGGCCTTTCATGAGCGTGAGCAGGGCGATCAGGTGACCATTGACTCGCCCGGTCTTGCCGCGTGCCAGTTCCGGGACATCCGGGTTCTTCTTCTGGGGCATGATCGAGCTGCCCGTGCAGAAGCGGTCCGCCAGATCGATAAAGCCTACCCGCGGGCTCATCCAGAGCACCAGTTCTTCCGACAGGCGCGATACGTGCATCATGATGAGCGCGGCAGCCGCGCAAAACTCGATGGCGAAATCGCGATCGGATACGGCGTCGAGCGAGTTGCGGCAGACGCCGTCGAAGCCAAGCGTACGTGCCACACGTTCACGATCAATGGGGAAGGAGGTTCCCGCCAGAGCGGCGGCGCCCAGCGGCAGGCGATTCACACGCTTGCGGCAGTCCGCGAGCCGTTCGGCGTCCCGCCCGAACATCTCTGCGTAGGCCAGCAGATGATGGCCGAAGGTTACCGGCTGTGCCACCTGCAGGTGCGTGAAACCCGGCATGATGGTCTCGGCGTGCTCAAGCGCCAGGCCCGCCAGGGCGGCGCGCAGCTGACCGAGCAGGCTTACGCAGGTATCGATTTCGTTGCGCAGCCACAGGCGGATGTCGGTGGCAACCTGGTCGTTGCGTGAGCGACCCGTATGCAGCCGCTTGCCGGCATCACCGATGAGCTCCACGAGCCGCTTTTCGATGTTGAGATGGACGTCTTCCAGATCTAATGACCAGGTGAAGGCGTCGGACTGGATTTCTTCCAGGATCTGCGCCATGCCGCGCTCGATCGCGGCGCGATCGTCGGCGCTGATCACACCGACCGATGCCAGCATCTCGGCGTGCGCGAGCGAGCCTTCAATATCGAAGCGCGCCATGCGCTTGTCAAAATTGACCGAAGCCGTATAGCGTTTGACGAGCTCGGAGACGGGTTCAGAAAAGCGGGCCGACCATGCTTGCGCCTTGTTGGCGAACTGGTCTTGCGTAGAGGGTGGGTTTTGGTTCGACATAGTGAACGGAATTATAAGGGACGCACTACGGTATATTTAGCGGGTTTGACATCCACCCACCCTGACATGCAGCACGAGGCACCTTCTTCCGCGTTATTCGGCCATCAGATCTTCAATGACCTGATTCGCGACGCCGAATTCGCCGGTATCGCGCTTCTCGCGGGGCTCGGGCTGCTCGTCCTGATCGGCCTGGCTGCGCTGATTTCACGCGTGCTGTCGGGCGTGTCGCGCCGCGCCTTTCAGCTTGCCGGCCGCCCCGAGTGGGCGGATGGGCTTGCACGGCACCACGTATTTCGCAACATCGGTTTCGCGCTGCCACTGCTGGCCATCTTGAGCAATCTGCCCATGTTGGCCATCGAGCCGAAGTTGGCCAACCTGCTGACGCGCCTTTTTACGTCGGCGGGCGTGGTCTTCATTTTTTTGGCGCTCATCGGCGTGTTGCGCACGTGGGAAGACGTGTATTCCTCCGGACCCCGTGCGCGTACCCGATCGATCAAGGGTTACGTCGAACTCGCGCGCATTCTTCTGTGGGCGGTATGTACCATTCTGGTTGTGTCCGTCATGATGGACCGCTCGCCGCTGCTGATGCTGTCCGGCCTGGGCGCCTTGTCGGCCGTGTTGCTGCTGGTGTTCAAGGACACACTGCTGTCGCTTGTCGCCAGTACGCAAATGAGCAATTACGACATGCTGAGGCTGGGCGACTGGATAGAAATGCCGCAAGCGGGCGCGGACGGCTTCGTCATCGACATGGCGCTGCACACCGTGAAAGTGCAAAACTGGGACAAGACGGTCACCACCATCCCCACCTACAAGCTGTTCTCCGAGAGCTTTCGCAATTGGCGCCACATGTTCGAGTCCGGGGGGCGCCGCATCAAGCGCAATCTGCGCATCGACGCCAGTACGGTCCGCTTCCTGACCGACGCCGAAATCCATGAGCTACGGCGCTATGCGTTGATACGTGATTATTTGGATGGCAAGCAGGTTGAGCTGGAAGAAGCCAATCGCGGCCTTGGCGAGCTCACCGAGGTGCCGGTGAACCGTCGGCGGCTCACGAACATCGGCACATTCAGAGCCTATGCCAAAGCGTACATAGAAAGGCATCCCGAAATCCGCGACGACATGCTCATGATCGTCCGGATGATGGAGCCGCAGTCCGAAGGCATTCCCATAGAAGTGTATTGTTTCACCAACAATACCGCCTGGGTGGAGTATGAGCGCATCCAGGGAGACATATTCGATCATCTGCTTGCCGTGCTGCCGGAGTTCTTCCTCAGGCTGTACCAGGCGCCGTCGGGCAGTGATCTTTCCCGCTTACGGTAAATTGAATCAAGGAAGCAAACATGAAAATGATCTCAGCGATCATCAAGCCGTTCAAGCTGGACGAAGTCCGCGAGGCGCTGGCCGACATCGGCGCCACGGGCGTCACGGTGACGGAGGTGAAGGGGTTTGGTCGCCAGAAGGGGCATACGGAACTGTATCGGGGAGCCGAATACGTGGTGGATTTCCTGCCCAAGCTCCGGGTGGATATCGTGCTGCCCGCATCAATGGTGGAAGCGGCGATCGACGCCATTATCAAGGCGGCCTACACCGGCAAGATCGGTGACGGGAAGATTTTCGTAATGCCCGTGGAGCAGGTGGTGCGCATCCGTACCGGCGAAAGCGGTATCGACGCCCTGTAGCGCTCCGACAACCGGGTCAGGGGCGGCGCTGGCCCGTCAAGCTCCAGAATTCCGGCAGAAAAGCCTCGGCCACCAGCAGAGGCTGCCCCTCGCGCCAGAATACCGAGCAGCGGGCAAACACCTTGGTAGGCGCCGGACACCGCGCCCCCAGGTGCGCCTGCATGGCCCGGTAAAAGGGATGCTGCCGGCGCAGGCGGCACACAAAAAAGCGTGAGCGAGTGATTTCGGGATTGTGGTAGAGCATGTCGGCGAGCGGCCGGGTACGCAGGCGCCGCATGCCCTGCCAAAGAGAGTGAGAGGCGACCAGCGGTGTAAAGCTGCGCGCGAACACGCAGTCTGTTCCATCAATTGCCATGCATACCTCGCGCAGCCAGATGGGGCTGCGCGGCTCGCGCGCCAGCATCCAGGCTTCATGCGTATACAGGCCCTGCGCTTGCTCGCGTACCACTCGCAACTTGACTTCGCCCAGCTGCCGCAGCCCCGCCGTCAGGGCGCCGGGGCGGAACAACCAGTATTTCTGGGAACGGGAAAGTGAAGGCGGCGCTACAGAATGCCAGCCGCTATGCTTGCCGGGTGTAAGTTGCATGGGGTGTATTATCGCCAAAGACATACAATGCTGCCCATGGAAAAAATACGAATTTCAAAGCTCATGGCCCAACAGGGCCTGTGCTCGCGCCGGGAAGCCGACGCCTATATAGAGCGCGGCTGGGTCCGTGTAGACGGCGTGGTGGTGTCAGAACTCGGCAGCAAGGCGTGGCCGAACCAGAAGATCACGCTGGATCGCCAGGCACGTCAGCGGCAAACCGCCCGCGTCACCATCATCCTGAACAAGCCGGTGGGTTATGTGTCTCATCAGGCAGACCACGGTTACCGCCTGGCCGCATCGCTGATTACGCCGGAGAATCTCTATCGGCCGCAGAAGCAGCCGCATCCCTTCGACCCGAACCACCTTCGCGGCCTGGCGCCCGCCGGCCGGCTGGATATCGACTCGCAAGGCCTGCTGGTGCTGACGCAAGACGGCCGCATCGCACGCCAGCTCATCGCCGACGACAGCGAGATCGAGAAGGAATACCTGGTGCGCGTGGAAGGCCGCATTGCCGCCAACGGGCTATCGAAGCTGCGCTACGGGCTTTCTCTTGATGGCGCCCCGCTATTGCCGGCGGAGGTGGATTGGCAGAACGACGACCAGCTTCGATTCATTCTGCGTGAGGGCAAGAAGCGTCAGATCCGCCGCATGTGCGAGCAGGTGGGCCTGAAGGTCGTCGGGCTCAAGCGGGTCCGCATGGGTCGCATCGTGTTGGGCGATCTGCCGCAAGGAAAGTGGCGCTACCTGCGCGAAGGCGAGCGCTTCCTGTAGGGACCGTTCAGCTTCGTGCGCTGCGGGTGAGAGTATGGCCGGCGTGGCTGTCTTGCCCCAGTGTCTTGCTCAGCCACGGAAGCGCCTCCTGCAAGGCGGCGTATAGCGTCCATGGCGGGTTGACGATGAACATGCCGCTGCCGTGCAGGCCGAATCCGTCAGCCGCGGGCTTGGCCACTTTCAATGACGCGTGCACCCATACGGTGTCGAGTCGTTCCAACTGCCGGGTCAGGTTTTGCACGGCACCACGTTGGACGAGCGGATACCATACGGCGAAGCAGCCGGTGGCAAATCGCTTCAGTCCTTCTTGCACCGCGGTGACGGTACGCCGGTAGTCCTGCTTGTCTTCATACGAAGGATCGATGATCACCACGCCGCGTCGCGGCGGCGGAGGCAGCAGCGCCTTGATGCCTTCGAATCCATCTGCCTGCGTGATGCCTATCTGGCGACCGCGTCCGCGCGGATGCTGTGCCAGCGTCTGCTGCAGTACCTCGATTTCTGACGGGTGCAGTTCGAACAGCCGCAACCGATCCGAATCCCGCAAGGCATCCAGCGCCAGCCATGGCGAACCGGGGTAATACCGGAGCGTGTCGTCGTCGTTGCAGGCCCGTATCGCTTCCAGATAGCGAGCAAGAAGCTCGGGTAGCTGCTTCTGTTCCGCCAGCCTGCCGATGCCGTCAACGTACTCGCCCCTGGTCTGCGCCCACTCGCCTTGCAGATCGTAGAAGCCTGCGCCGGCATGGGTGTCGATCACCCAATAAGGGGTGGGCTTGCGATTGAAGTGGTCCAGGATATGGACCAGCACGGCGTGCTTGAGGACGTCGGCGTGGTTGCCGGCATGGAAGGCGTGACGATAGCTGAACATTTACGAGGGTATTCGGGAACGGAGTTGTTGACGGCCGGCGCCGTCAGTAGCGGTGAGGAGTGATGGTCTCGATTTCATCGGTGATGACGGCGTCGCAGCCCCATGCCAGCAAATCGCGGGCGCGAGCCGGATCATTTACCGTCCAGACTGCCAGAGTAAGGCCGGCTTCGTGCACCTCGCGCACCATTTCAGCCGTGACGTAGGCATGGTTTAGATTGAGTCCTCCACACTCCAGGAGTCGGGCGCGTTCGCGCCAGTCCGGCGGCAGCTCTTTTTCAATCAACAGCGCGCGGGGCAGTTCCGGCGCCGCATCGCGGGCCGCTGAAAGCGCCGCTTCAGAAAACGAGGAAAGTAGCGGGGGCACCGTAGCGCCTTCCCAGAGCCGACGGGCCAGCAGGGCGATCCGCTCGCCGGTATGGCTCTCCATGCCCGGGGTCGGCTTGATCTCGATGTTGCTCGAAATGCCGTTGGCGCGGGTATAGGCGGCAATACTATATAGAGTGGGCAAGGGCTCGCCAGCGTACTCGGGCGAGTGCCAGCTGCCGAAATCGTGGCGCGCGAGTTCAGCGTATCGCAGTTCTCCCGCGCGACCGGTGCCGGTGGACGTACGCTGCAGCGTGTCGTCGTGAAGCAGTATGGGAACATCGTCCGCGCTCAGCTTCACGTCATATTCCATCATGCGGAAGCCGCAAGCGGCTCCTTTGCGGAAGGCGGCCAGTGTGTTTTCAGGCGCCTTGTTTCCGCCGCCCCGGTGGGCGACCAGTTTCGGGTAGGGCCATTCAGTGCGACGTTGCAGCATGGGCAGGACCTCGGCTCAAGGGCCGCCGAAGGGCGGCCGACGGCGCATTTTATCCCTGACATACAAGCTGCGGGCGACTTTGACCAAGTGTTAAACTCCCGCAAAGTCAAATTTGAACCAGGTGATCAATGTTCGATTTCATTCGCACGCACCAGCGCTTGATGCAGCTCGTATTGCTGGTGCTGATTCTTCCCTCGTTCGTCTTGATCGGCGTGAGCGGTTACACGAACTACGTGTCCGGAGACAAGGACCTGGTCAAGGTGGGGGAGTCGGCGGTCACCCTGCAGGAATTCGAGCTTGCCCGTCGCAATCAGCTTGAGCAGATGCAACGCAGCAGTATGGGCCGTTTCGATCCGCAGGTACTCGAGACTCGGCCGGCGCGCGAAATGTTGCTCGAGTCCCTGGTCGACCGGCGCGTTCTCGTTGAAACTGCCACGCAATCGCGCTTCAGTGTCTCGGATGCTGCGCTGCGCAGCGCCATCGGCGCAATGCCCGAATTCCAGGAAGACGGTCGCTTCTCGCCGGAACGCTATGATCAGCTGCTGGCTTCCGCCGGGCTGAGCACGCGCGACTTCGAGCAGGGCCAGCGCGGCGAGCTGGCGTTGCAACGCGTCCTGGGTCCGGTGGGGGCCAGTGCCGTGCTGCCGCCAACCGTGCTGGGTGGCATCTCTGCCGCGCTTACCGAGGCGCGCACCGTGCGCCTGCGTGCTTTCCCGGCGTCCGACTTCGAAAAAGAAGTCGTCATTACCGACGCCGACATCCAGGCCTGGTACGACAAGAACAAGGAAAGCCTGAAGGTAGCCGACCAGGTTGCCGTTCAGTACCTGTTGCTCGACGAAGCCGTTGCCATGCAGGCCGTCGGCGAAATCAGCGAGAACGACCTGAGGGCCTACTACGAGCAGAACAAGGCCCGCTACGTGGTGCCGCCGCGCGTGAACGTGAGCCATATCCAGATCAGTGTTGAACCGGGGGCGTCCGATGCGGACCGCGCGGCAGCACGCGAGAAGGCGCAGTCCATTGCCGAGCGCGTCCGCCAGGAACCGTCCTCGTTTGCCGAGGTCGCCCGCGAAGAATCTGAGGACGTCGGCACGGCGCGGGATGGCGGCCAACTGGGATGGGTCACGCCGGGCAGCTGGCCGGCCGCCCTGGAAGAGGCCGTCTTCGCGCTCGAAGAAGGCGCGGTGTCGGATGCGGTGGAAGGCCCCGGGGGCTTCCACGTGTTCCTGGCCAACCAGGTTGAAACCGAGAAGGGCGAAACGTTCGAACAGGCCCGTGAAAAAGTCGAGGCCGAGGTGCGCCGCCAACTGGCCTCCGAGCGCTT